>CAUPXP010000003.1:0-155584 GCA_963515455.1 Streptococcus mitis
TTTAATCGTTATCGGATTTGGTAAAGCTGGTAAAACACTAGCTGGTAAATTGGCTGCAGCTGGCAAAAAAGTTGCCCTCGTTGAACGTAGCAAAGCTATGTACGGTGGAACTTGTATCAACATTGGTTGTATCCCAACTAAAACTTTGCTAGTTGCTGCTGAGAAAGACTTGTCTTTTGAAGAAGTGATTGCTACCAAAAACACGATTACTGGTCGCCTCAACGGTAAAAACTATGCGACTGTTGCTGGTACAGGTGTCGATATTTTTGATGCGGAAGCTCACTTCCTTTCAAATAAAGTCATCGAAATCCAAGCTGGTGATGAAAAGAAAGAACTGACTGCTGAAACTATCGTCATCAACACTGGTGCTATTTCAAACGTCTTGCCTATCCCTGGACTTGCTACAAGCAAAAATGTCTTTGACTCAACAGGTATCCAAAACTTGGACAAATTGCCTGAAAAACTTGGAGTCCTTGGTGGTGGAAATATCGGTCTTGAATTTGCAGGCCTTTACAACAAACTTGGTAGCAAGGTCACAGTCCTAGATGCCTTGGATACTTTCCTACCTCGTGCAGAACCTTCCATCGCTGCTCTTGCTAAACAATACATGGAAGAAGACGGCATTGAATTGCTTCAAAACATCCGTACTACTGAAATTAAAAACGACGGTGACCAAGTCCTTGTCGTGACTGAAAATGAAACTTACCGTTTCGATGCCCTTCTCTACGCAACTGGACGTAGACCAAACGTAGAACCACTTCAACTTGAAAATACAGATATTGAACTAACTGAACGTGGCGCTATTAAAGTAGACAAACACTGTCAAACAAACGTTCCTGGTGTCTTTGCAGTTGGAGATGTCAACGGTGGCCTTCAATTTACTTACATTTCACTTGATGACTTCCGTGTTGTTTACAGCTACCTTGCTGGAGATGGCAGCTACACACTTGAAGACCGTCTCAATGTACCAAATACTATGTTCATCACACCTGCACTTTCACAAGTTGGTTTGACTGAAAGCCAAGCAGCTGATTTGAAACTTCCATACGCAGTGAAGGAAATCCCTGTTGCAGCCATGCCTCGTGGTCATGTAAACGGAGACCTTCGTGGAGCTTTCAAAGCTGTTGTTAATACTGAAACAAAAGAAATTCTTGGAGCAAGCATCTTCTCAGAAGGTTCTCAAGAAATCATCAACATCATCACTGTTGCTATGGACAACAAGATTCCTTACACTTACTTCACAAAACAAATCTTCACTCACCCAACCTTGGCTGAGAACTTGAATGACTTGTTTGCGATTTAAGTTAAGATTCAATCGTATTGAACAGCCCTCCTTGGGCTGTTTTTATCTCTGCGAAATCTCAAATCTGTCTTTTCCCTCTTTTATGATATAATAGAAACATGAACTTAAAAACTACTTTGAGCCTTCTTGCTGGGCGTTCTTCCCACTTCGTTTTAAGCCGTCTTGGCCGTGGAAGTACGCTCCCAGGAAAACTTGCCCTTCAATTTGATAAAGATATTTTACAAAACCTTGCTAAGAACTACGAGATTGTCGTGGTCACTGGAACCAACGGAAAAACCCTGACAACTTCCCTGACTGTCGGCATTTTAAAAGAAGTTTATGGTCAAGTTCTGACCAACCCAAGCGGTGCCAACATGATTACAGGGATTGCAACAACTTTCCTAACAGCCAAATCTTCTAAAACTGGGAAAAATATTGCCGTCCTAGAGATCGACGAGGCCAGTCTATCTCGTATCTGTGATTATATCCAGCCAAGTCTCTTCGTCATCACCAATATCTTCCGTGACCAGATGGACCGCTATGGTGAGATTTACACAACTTACAAGATGATTTTGGACGCTATTCGTAAGGTGCCTACTGCCACTGTTCTCCTTAATGGAGACAGTCCACTTTTCTACAAGCCAGCTATTCCAAACCCTGTAGAGTATTTTGGTTTTGACTTAGAAAAAGGCCCCGCCCAACTGGCTCACTATAATACCGAAGGGATTCTCTGTCCTGACTGTCAAAGCATCCTCAAATATGAGCACAATACCTATGCAAACTTGGGTGCCTATATCTGTGAAGGCTGTGGATGTAAACGTCCTGATCTCGACTATCGCTTGACAGAACTAGTTGAGTTGACCAACAATCGCTCTCGCTTTGTCATTGACGGACAAGAATACGGTATTCAAATCGGTGGTCTCTACAATATCTATAACGCTCTAGCTGCGGTTGCCATCGCCCGTTTCCTTGGTGCAGATTCTCAACTCATCAAGCAGGGATTTGATAAGAGTCGTGCTGTCTTTGGACGCCAAGAAACCTTCCATATAGGTGACAAGGAATGTACCCTTGTCTTAATTAAAAATCCAGTCGGTGCAACTCAAGCTATCGAAATGATTAAACTAGCTCCTTATCCATTTAGCCTATCTGTCCTCCTCAATGCCAACTATGCAGACGGTATTGATACTAGCTGGATTTGGGATGCTGATTTTGAACAAATCACTGACATGGACATTCCCGAAATCAACGCTGGAGGTGTTCGCCATTCTGAAATTGCACGTCGTCTCCGAGTGACAGGCTATCCAGCCGATAAAATCACTGAAACAAGTAGTCTGGAGCAAGTTCTTAAGACCATTGAGAACCAAGACTGCAAGCATGCTTATATTCTGGCTACCTATACTGCTATGCTTGAGTTCCGCGAACTGCTGGCTAGTCGTCAGATTGTTAGAAAGGAGATGAACTAATGGTTTATACTTCACTTTCCTCAAAAGCTGGCAATTACCCCTATCAGCTCAACATTGCCCACCTCTACGGAAATCTCATGAATACCTACGGGGACAATGGAAATATTCTCATGCTCAAGTATGTGGCTGAAAAACTGGGAGCTCATGTGACGGTTGACATCGTTTCACTCCATGATGACTTTGACGAAAATCATTACGACATTGCCTTTTTTGGTGGTGGTCAAGACTTTGAACAGAGTATCATTGCAGACGACCTACCTGCTAAAAAAGAGAGCATTGACAACTACATCCAAAATGACGGTGTGGTTCTGGCTATCTGCGGTGGTTTCCAACTATTGGGTCAATATTATGTTGAAGCTTCAGGTAAACGTATCGAAGGGCTAGGGGTCATGGGCCACTACACCCTCAACCAGACCAATAACCGCTTTATTGGTGACATCAAGATTCACAATGAAGATTTCGATGAAACCTACTATGGTTTTGAAAATCATCAAGGCCGTACCTTCCTTTCTGATGACCAAAAACCGCTGGGACAAGTGGTTTATGGAAATGGAAACAACGAAGAAAAGGTCGGCGAAGGGGTTCATTATAAGAATGTCTTTGGTTCTTACTTCCATGGGCCTATCCTCTCTCGCAATGCCAATCTAGCTTATCGCCTAGTCACTACTGCCCTCAAGAAGAAATATGGTCAGGACATCCAACTCCCTGCCTATGAGGACATTCTCAGCCAAGAAATCGCTGAAGAATATAGCGACGTCAAAAGCAAGGCTGACTTTTCTTAAACCAAGGAAAAACATATCAAAGAACTCCATTATCTTATCGGAGTTCTTTTTGTCTTTTCTTTTACCCTTCTCCCTTGCATTTTCTCTCTTTTTTTGCCAAAATAGAGGGGTAGAAAGAAGGTAGCATATGTCTAAATTACAACAAATCGTAACATATCTTGAATCAGAAAAACTAGACGTCGCTGTCGTATCTGACCCCGTCACAATCAATTACCTCACTGGCTTTTACAGTGATCCCCATGAACGCCAAATGTTCCTTTTTATCCTAGCGGATCAAGAACCCCTCCTCTTTGTCCCAGCCCTTGAAGTTGAGCGTGCTACTAGCACTGTTTCCTTCCCAGTTGTGGGCTATGTGGATTCTGAAAATCCATGGCAAAAAATGAAACATGCTCTTCCACAGCTTGATTTCAAACGTGTCGCTGTTGAGTTTGACAATCTCATCTTGACCAAATATCATGGCTTGAAAATAGTCTTTGAAACTGCTGAATTTGAAAACCTCACTCCCCGTATCCAACGCATGCGCCTCATCAAATCAGCTGACGAAGTGCAAAAAATGATGGTTGCAGGTCTCTATGCGGACAAGGCTGTTAAGGTTGGTTTTGACAATATTTCTCTTGATAAGACTGAGACAGATATCATCGCTCAAATTGACTTTGCTATGAAGCGTGAAGGTTATGAAATGAGTTTTGATACCATGGTCTTGACTGGTGATAATGCTGCAAATCCACACGGTATTCCAGCAGCAAACAAGGTTGAAAATGATGCTCTTCTACTCTTTGACCTTGGTGTTCTAGTCAACGGCTATGCGTCAGATATGACTCGTACAGTCGCAGTCGGCAAACCTGACCAATTCAAGAAAGACATTTACAACTTGACTCTTGAAGCCCAACAAGCTGCTCTTAACTTTATCAAGCCAGGTGTGACTGCCCATGAAGTGGATCGCGCTGCCCGTGAGGTCATTGAAAAAGCTGGTTACGGCGAGTACTTCAACCACCGTCTCGGTCACGGTATCGGTATGGATGTCCACGAATTCCCATCTATCATGGAAGGAAACGACATGGTCATCGAAGAAGGCATGTGCTTCTCTGTTGAACCAGGTATTTATATCCCTGGTAAAGTCGGTGTTCGTATTGAAGACTGCGGTGTTGTTACCAAGGATGGCTTTGACCTCTTTACAAGCACCAGCAAAGACTTGCTTTATTTTGATTAATATTCATCTAATACTCAATGAAAATCAAAGTGCAAACTAGGAAACTAGCCGCAGGTTGCTCAAAGCACTGCTTTGAGGTTGTAGATAAGACTGATGAAGTCAGTAACCATATCTACAACAAGGCGACGTTGACTCGGTTTGAAGAGATTTTCGAAGATTATAAAATCTTCCCACAATAAAACGCATACTATCAAGGTTTCAACACCTGATACTATGCGTTTTTCTGATTTTTAAGACTTTTATCCAGATTCTTTACTTAATCTTCTTGATACTTTGACTAAGGATAAATCCTACAATCATCCCTACCATATTTTGCATGAAATTTGGTAGGATTTCTGGTAGGGCTGCAGCCCAGCCATTCATCAAAGTTGAACCTAGGGCGTAACCCCCTACCATGGCAATCGTTGCTAAGATAAGGCCTAACCACTGAGTTTTTCCTTTAAATCCTGCGAAAAATCCCTGTAAACCATGGTTGACCAAGCTAAAGAACATCCATTGAGGGTAGCCTGATAAGAGGTCAATCAAGAAACCTGCTAGTCCTCCGACTACAGCCCCTTCACGACTACCAAAGTAGAAGGCCGTAAAGAAGACACCCGCATCTAAAAGAGTTAGAATGCCTGTCGGTGTTGGAATTTTTAAGAAATAGCCTAGAACCACAGAAAGGGCGGTTAATAGGGATACAATGGCAATTTTAGTTGTTTTAGTTTGCTTCATATTGTCTTACTCCATACTGATCTGCTTGTACAATGGCACGATAAACGAAAGCCTTAGAGCTTTCTACTGCTGGCAAAAGTTCATCACCTTTAACCAAGTGACTGGCAATGCTGGAGGCAAAGGTACAACCTGCGCCAGCATTTTGCCCTTGGATAACAGGATTTTCTAGGACTGTAAAGGTTTGTCCATCATAAAAGACATCCACAGCCTTATCCTGACTAAGGCGATTGCCTCCCTTGATAATGACTGCTGGCGCTCCTAAGTCATGCAATTTCTGTGCTGCAGTTTTCATATCTTCAAGGGTTTTAATCTCTTGATCTGCTAATAATTCTGCTTCTGGGAGGTTAGGCGTAATCACACTGACATAAGGGAAAAAGCGAATCAACTCTTGGCAGAGCTCACTGACAGCTACATCATGCGTTTCCTTGCAGACCAAGACAGGATCCAACACCACAGGTACTCCTGGGCGTTGTTTGATAAAGTCCAAGGCCTTCTCAGCCACACTGACAGTTGGTAGAAGACCAATCTTAATCCCTGCAAATTCCACATCACGCAAGCTATCTAATTCATATTGAAAAATGACATCGTCAGTTGGAAAGACTTCAAATCCTTTTTCTGTCAAGGCTGTCAAACAAGTCACTGCTACAAAGCCATGCAAGCCGTTCAAGGTATAGGTAGCCAAATCAGCTGACAAACCACCACCACTAAAAATATCATTTCCAGAAAGTGCTAAAATACGATTATTCTTCATAACGAATCTCCTTTAAATATAAACCATTTGGTGCTGCAGTGGGACCTGCAAGCTGCCTGTCCTTTTTCTCCAAGATGAGGTCAATCTGCTCTACTGGCATGCGGTTATTGCCAATTTTGAGTAGCGTCCCCACCATATTGCGAATCTGCTTATACAAGAAACCATTTCCTGAAAAGGTAAAGGTCAAAAACTGGCCTGTCTCATCCACCCTAAGGCTAGCTTCTGTAATAGTGCGAACCTTATCTTCTACACTAGTCCCAGAGGCTGTAAAGCCAGTGAAATCATGGGTTCCTTCTAGCTTTTTGATTGCAATCTGCATGCGTTCCACATCGAGTGGATAGGGAAAGTGAGTGGCATAGTGACGGCGCATGGGATTTTTGGGACGGCCCCTGTCTACGATAAACTCATAGGTCTTGCTATGTCTAGCATAACGACAATGAAAATCATCCGCCACAAGCTCAATCGAGATCACATCAATATCTTCAGGGGACTGAGTGTCTAGAGCAAAACGGAGCCTCTCCTCATCCATTTGATAAGGCAAGTCAAAATGAAGCACCTGTCCCAAAGCATGAACCCCACTATCTGTCCTACCAGCACCGTGAACAGTAATGGCTTGCCCTTTATTTAACCTGGTCAAGGTTTTTTCAATTTCTTCCTGAACACTACGCGCATGAGGCTGGCGCTGAAAACCAGCAAAGGCGTAACCATCATAGGAAATAGTTGCTTTATATCTCGTCATAACTTCTATTTTATCAAGAAAATAATCTGTAGACAAGGTCCTAAAATAAATACTGTATGGGTACAAAAATCCCGAAAGAAAAACTTAGGAAACCAATCCTAAGCTCTCTTTTGAAGTAGGTACATGACAAAGATAGAGGTTACAATCAACCATGAGCCTAAAATGGCAAAGACCAACATCCCATTGTGAGTCATCAAGCCAATCGCACCTAGAACGAATGGGGTCGTAAAGGCTCCAAAACTACAGCCTAAAACTGCAAATGAAGTTGCTTGATTGAGGAGTTTAGCTGGAATTCGTTCAGAGACAAGTTGAAAGACTGTCGTCAAGGCTACACTGTAGGCAAAACCAGCAAGAATGCTTCCTGCCACTACCACCCACAAGGATGGAGACAAGGCAATCACAATTTGCCCTAAGCCAAAGGTAATACCTGACCATAGGAGCAATTTCTCTTTAAAGATAGAAATCAAGAAAGAGAAACTCACACCAGCCACAATCCCAATCAACTGCATGACACTAAGAACAAAACTAGATAACTGGGCATCTCCAAGCCCTCTTTCCACCATCAAACTTGGAATACGAATAGTAATAGCCGTATTGGTACAAACTACAACTGCCGCTTCAATAGCTAAGGTAAAAATCAAGCCCTTCATTTCCCGAGTTAAGCAACTTGCTTCCTTCGTTTTTTTCTTGACTTCTTTCTTTTCTTTTCTATAAGGGACAAAGAGCAGATAGAGGGTCAGCACCAAAAATCCAGCACTATAGGCTAAGAAAGTAGCTGTCCAACCAAAGGCCAACAACTGGCCTACTGCCAAGGTAATGAGAGATGCCCCAACGACCTCTGCAGAACCGCGTAGCCCTAACATCTGAATTCGCGTTTTCCCTTGATAACGCTCACTGATGATAGAAATAGCCTTGGCATTGATCATCCCAACACCCAAACCAAAAAGAATCCGTGTTCCAAAGACAAAGGGATAGGCTTGATACCAAAAGGGTGCTGTTCCACTCAGTGATAAAATTAACAATCCCAAACTAATCTGTAATCGCTCAGGAAATATTTTTTCTAAAAAACCATTTAGTAGTAACATAATCATAATTCCAAAGGAAGGCAAGCTCGCTAAGAGCTCAATTTGTTCCTTAAGATAACCTTGATAATAGTCAAACATGGCTGGCAGGGCACTTGAAATCGAAAAGGACGTAATCAAAACGAGGGAGAGAGCCAAAATACTGGCCCGTTCTAAAAATTGTTTCATGAAATCTCTTTCTATATTTTCTCTTAATCTTCTGTCTCTTTTGATAGTTATCAAACAAGCAAGAAAAGAAGAAGCCTCTTTAGTGTATAGACTCCTTCTTAAACTCGAAAATGAATCCCTTGTGTCTTAGGATGACTTTCTCTTGATTTGCTTGATCAAGTAGAAGATAAATCCTGCCACCATATAGGCAACAAAGATAATCAGACACCACTTGAACACGACATCCCAACCCTTGTTTACATTCAAAAAGAAGTAAGGGAAGGGACTGACCTTAGAATTAGGAACATCAAGTTTCAGTACCAAGCCATTAAAAAGAGCAAAAATCATATAAAGCAAGGGTAAAATCGTCCACACAACTGGATCCCAAATCTTGTATTGACCCTGTTTGTCAAAAAAGAGGGTATCTGCTAAAAACCAAAGGGGAACGATATAGTGGCAAAGGAAATTTTCTAGGGTATAGAAATTAGTCGCAATAGGCGCTAAGAGGAAATGGTAAATCACACAGGTAATCATGATACTCATGGTGACTCCACCTTTTAAGCGCAAGAGACTTGGACTTTGCCAATTTTCACCTAAACGGCTCATAACCTTTAGAAGATAGAGGGTAAAAATAGTTATCAAGAGGTTGGACAGAACCGTGTAATAGAGCAGCATCCCAAAACCACCATGCTTAGTAATTTCAAGATAAACTCCCGTAAAAGCCGCTAGAAACAAGAAGATACGGCTATAAAATACAAGTTTATAGTGCTTGGACATACTTAAATCTTCTTCACAAACTCTGATTTGAGTTTCATGGCACCAAAGCCATCAATCTTACAGTCGATATTGTGGTCGCCCTCTACGATGCGGATATTTTTCACGCGCGTCCCTTGTTTCAAATCTTTTGGCGCACCTTTTACTTTCAAGTCCTTGATGAGAGTGACTGTATCACCGTCAGCCAATTTATTTCCGTTGGCATCGATAGCAACAAGACCCTCTTCTACATCTGTAACCTCAGCAGGATTCCACTCATAAGCACACTCTGGGCAAACCAGTAGGGCACCGTCTTCGTAGACATACTCTGAGTTACATTGTGGGCAATTTGGTAGGTTGTTCATGGTTTCTCCTTATCATCATTCACTATTCTTTGAAAATCAAAATTTCTCGAACAGCAACTATTATACCCTAAAATCAGCATTTTGACAAATTTAGAAAAAAACCGATATCCATCTATCGGCTTTTCTACATTTACATTCTTTTTTCAGCTTCTGCTTTGATTTTTTCAACTACTTCTTGAATGTTCAAGCCAGTTGTATCAAGGTAAACTGCATCCTCTGCTTGTTTGAGAGGTGAAGTCTCACGATGACTATCCTTGTAGTCACGCGCAGCAATTTCCTCTTTTAGGGTTTCAAGGTCTGTTTCAATTCCCTTGGCAATATTTTCCTTGTAACGGCGCTCTGCTCTCTCATCGACTGAAGCTACTAGGAAGATTTTTAATTCTGCTTGTGGCAATACAACAGTCCCAATATCGCGACCGTCCATGACAATCCCGCCTTGTTGGGCGATTTCTTGTTGGAGAGAAACTAGTTTCTCACGCACTTGAGGAATTGCTGCAATAGCAGAAACATGATTGGTCACTTCATTTTCACGAATAGGATGAGTAATGTCCACATCTCCTACAAAGACAAGCTGTTCCCCAGTTTCTGAACGCCCAAAGCTGATTGGATGCTGGTCCAACAAGGCTAGAAGTGTTTCAACTTCTTCTACTCCTAACTGGTTCTTAAGAGCCATATAGGTCGCTGCACGATACATGGCACCTGTATCTAGGTAGGTGTATCCAAAGTCCTTGGCAATAATCTTTGCGACCGTACTCTTACCACTTGAAGCAGGGCCGTCAATAGCAATTTGAATAGTTCTCATATCAACTCCTATTTTATTTTGACAACATCACCTGGATTAGCAAACCAAGACCCTGTAGCCATATGACTAGGATTTAAGGCTTCTAACTGAGCAATCGAAATCCCAGCGCGAGCTGCAATGGCTGCTTCTCCTTCTCCAGCTAAGACTTTTGTCGTCCCTTCTGGATCTGTAGCTTCCTCCGAGTGTTCAGAAGAAGATTCTGAACTCTGTTCAGGCTGGGAACTACTAGAAGATGAAATCTGTACTACATTTGCATCAGAATCATGAAAATCTTTCAAGGTTGCCGTGCGATTACTCCCCCCCGTTGATAGATAGATAAGAACAATAATCATCACGACTACAATCACGAAGAAAATACTAGCTAAAATCGTCAAGACACGATTGGCCACTACATCTCTGCCTTGAGTTCTCTTACGACGCTCTGCTCTTGATTCTTCTTGATCATAAATATCTTCTTGCCACGGTTCTTTTTCCATACCCTACTCCTTGTTTTTTTTTACTTTTCTTATTACAATATAAATATGAAAATCACACTTATACCTGAACGATGCATCGCCTGTGGGCTTTGCCAAACTTATTCTGATTTATTTGATTACCACGATAATGGAATCGTGCGTTTTTACGATGACCCTGACCAACTGGAAAAAGAAATTTCTCCTAGTCAGGATGTCTTAGAGGCTGTTAAAAATTGCCCAACTCGCGCCCTGATTGGAAACCAGGAAGTCTAAATCAATGGCGATAATCCACTCCCTCTAGTTTAGCACATTTCCATGTAAAATTATAGTCTTTTCACTTTATTTTTTTCTGTAAAATCAGGAAGGTCGCTTTTTTCTTTGATAAGATAAAGTGGTCTTTTTTTAGTCTCTAGATAAATCTTACTGATGTACTTGCCGAGAATCCCAATGGTCAAAAGTTGAATACCTCCAAGAAAGAGAATGACAGCCATCAGAGAGGTCCAACCTGATGTCGGATTGCCCAAAATGAGAGTCCGAACCACAACAAAAAAGGTCATTAGCAGAGAAATGAAACAAGATAGGAGACCAGCCGCAAAGGCGATAATCAAGGGAAAATCTGAAAAGTTAACAATCCCTTCAATGGAGTAGAAAAAGAGTTGCCTAAAACTCCAACTGGTCTTACCAGCCTTCCTTTCGACATTTGGATAGTCCAGATAGTGGGTTTTAAAGCCGACCCAGGCAAAAAGTCCCTTCGAAAAACGATTGGACTCAGTCAAGCTTAAAATGGCATCGACCACAGACCTTCTCATCATGCGAAAATCACGAACACCTGACGGCAGGGCTACTGGACTGATTTTTTGCATGAGGCGATAAAAAAGATTAGCACAAAAACTGCGAAAGAAGGGTTCTCCCTCCCGACTAGTTCTCCGTGTTCCAACGCAGTCCAAGTCTGCATTTTGGTCTAGTAAAGCTTTCATCTCAAGCAACATACTCGGAGGATCTTGGAGGTCTGCATCCATCACCACCACCAGATCTCCTGTCGCATATTGTAAGCCTGCATACAGAGCTGCTTCTTTGCCAAAATTTCGTGAGAAAGAAATATAATGCACTGCCGGATTTTGTTCCCGATAGGTCTTTAACAGTTCCAAAGTCCCATCACTTGATCCATCATCGACAAAGACATACTCAATTTCTGCTCCCAAGTCAGGAATCAGAGCTTCCAAAGCCTGATAAAAAAGAGGAAGTACTTCCTCTTCGTTTAAACAGGGGACAATGATTGACATCACCATCTTAGTCTTCAAATCCATTTGGATGCTTGCTTTGCCAACGCCATGCGTCTTCACACATTTGGGTGATGCCTAACTCTGCTTCCCAACCGAGTTCTGCTTTGGCTTTTGCAGGATCTGAATAACAGGCTGCGATATCCCCTGGGCGACGGTCTACAATGCGGTAAGGAATTGGACGTCCCACTGCTTTTTCCATGTTTTGGATAATTTCAAGAACTGAGTAGCCTTTACCTGTTCCAAGGTTATAAACATTTAGACCTGAGCCTTTTTGGATTTTTTTCAGAGCTGCAACGTGACCTTTAGCCAAGTCAACAACGTGGATATAGTCACGAACACCTGTTCCATCTTCCGTATCGTAATCGTCTCCAAACACTTGCACTTGCTCTAATTTTCCAACGGCTACTTGAGTCACATATGGCAAGAGATTGTTTGGAATACCGTTTGGATTTTCTCCCAAATCACCACTCTCATGGGCTCCGATTGGGTTGAAGTAACGAAGCAAGACCACATTCCATTCTGAGTCTGCTTTGTAAATATCGGTCAAAATTTCCTCTAACATGAGCTTGGTACGACCGTATGGGTTGGTCACTGAAAGTGGGAAATCTTCCAAGATGGGCACTGTATAAGGATCTCCGTAAACTGTCGCAGAAGAACTGAAAATGATGTTTTTACAATTGTTTTCTTCCATGACCTTCAAAAGACTAACAGTCCCAGCGATATTGTTGTCATAGTAGGCAAGAGGGATACGTGTTGATTCGCCAACAGCCTTCAAGCCAGCAAAGTGAATGACACCAGTTGGTTCTTCTTGCTTGAAAATGTCACGAAGAGTATCTATATCACGGATATCTGCCTCATAGAAAGGCACTTCAACTCCTGTAATTCTTTCAACAACTTCTAAACTTTTTCGATTGCTGTTAACAAGGTTATCCACCACAACAACCTGATGACCTGCTTGGATCAACTCAATAACAGTGTGGGTTCCGATAAAACCTGCCCCACCCGTTACCAAAATCTTTTCTTGCATCTTCTTTCCTCGATTCTCGGATTTTTTCTTATTTTACCATTTTTGATAGGGAATGTCATTTGCCATCCTAGGGGGGAGGCTAAAATTTCAGTAAAATCTTATACTCTTCGAAAATCTCTTCAAACCACGTCAGCTTCGCCTTGCCATATATATGTTACTGACTTCGTCAGTTCTATCCACAACCTCAAAACAGTGTTTTGAGCTGACTTCGTCTGTTCTATCCACAACCTCAAAGCAGTGCTTTGAGCAGCCTGCAGCTAGTTTCCTAGTTTGTTCTTTGATTTTCATTGAGTATTATTCGCTTTTTACCAGTTTGACATAGTTCTCAATTGGGTAGTTTGCTGGGTCTAAGGTCAATTTCTTGTCTTGGACTAGTTGAGCTAGATGGTAACCAATGATAGGGCCCGTTGTGAGGCCTGATGAACCTAGTCCACTAGCAGCATAGACACCTGCTAAGCCAGGTACTTGCCCAAAGAAAGGTGAGAAATCACTGGTATAGGCACGGATTCCCACACGCTCAGCTCTTGAAGTCGCTACTGCCAAGATTGGATAGTGAGGCAAGGCTGCCTCCTCCATTTGTTGGAGTAAGGTTTCATCTACCGTCAAATCAAATCCCATATCATTTTCATGGGTAGCACCTAAGGACAATTTCCCACCTGCAAAAGGAATCAAATCCCACTCCCCTTCTGGCATAACAACAGGGTAAGCTTCCATGTCTTGGGCAAGCTGATAATCTCGGAGCTGTCCTTTCTGAGGACGGACATCCACAGCATAACCCAAGGGTTCTAACAAGTCCCCCAACCAAGCTCCCGTCGCCAAAATAACCTGATCAAACACCTCTTTGTCAATCTGGTAGCCTGATGCTAAAGGTGTCAGAGTCACTTTTTCTTTTACCAGCTTGACCTGACTGGCTTCTAGCAAACGAGTCACCAAGAGTTGGCCATCTACTCTCGCTCCACCAGAAGCGTAGAGCAAGCGATCAAATCCCTGCAAACCAGGAAATAATTCATTTGCTGATGCTTGGTCTAAAATGGCTAATTTCCCTATCAAGGGAGACTCTTTTCTACGCTGGAGGGCTAGTTCATAGAGTTCTTCTAGCTTGGATTCGTCCTTTTTCAAGAGAAAAACTCCCGAACGTTGGTAAAAGTCGATTTCTTGCCCTGAATTCTCTAAATCAGCCAACAAATCCACATAAAAGTCTGCCCCCAAGCGCGCCATCTTGTACCAGGCTTTATTGCGGCGTTTGGAAAACCAAGGACTGATAATTCCTGCTGCCGCCTTGGTAGCCTGACCTTGTCCATGGTCAAAAACGGTCACCTCTAGGTCACTTTCTTGCGAAAGGTAGTAGGCAGCTGTTGCTCCCACAATTCCTGCTCCGATAATGGCAACTTTTTTCATTGTTTTCACTTTCTAACTAGATATGGTGGAAAGGATTGGTCGATGCTTGACTAGGTACAAGATCGATTGTCCAGCCTTTTTCCTCTTTCCATTGATTAAGAAGCTCTGCAATTTTTTCCACAAAAAGCACTTCGATATAGTGACCTGGATCCAGTGCCAACAAGCCATCAGACAGCATATCCTGGGCAGTGTGGTAGTAAATGTCACCAGTGATATAGACATCCGCTCCTTTGGCTAAAGCATCCTTATAGAAAGACTGCCCACTTCCACCACAGATGGCCACTCTTGAAATAGGCTTCTGCAAGTCATTCTCTTGATAATGCACCATTCGAAGACTATCTAGACCAAAGACTTGCTTGACATGTTGGGCCAATTCTCCAAAGGTCTGAGGCTGAACATTCCCAATACGTCCAATCCCACGTTCAGGACCTGTCTCCTGCAGATAAGTCGTTTCCTCGATACCTAGCATCTGACAGAACCAATCATTGAGTCCATTTTCAACGATGTCAATATTGGTATGGCTGACATAAACTGCGATGTCATGCTTGATGAGATCAATGTAAATCTGATTTTGTGGACGGCTAGCTACCAAATTCTTGATGGGACGGAAAATCGGCGCGTGCTTAACAATAATCAAGTCCACACCCTTTTCAATGGCTTCAGCCACCGTTTCTTCACGAATATCCAGGGCAACCATGACACTTTGGATATCCTTGTCCAAAGTTCCAATTTGCAGGCCACGACTGTCTCCCTCCATTGAAAATTCCTGAGGGCAAAAGGCTTCATACACGTTAATCACTTCACTTGCTAGCATGGAGAACCTCCTTGATGGCTTGAATCTTATCTACTAGAACTTGACGTTCTTCCAAATTTTTTTCAGGGATTTGTCCGAGGGCAAACTCTAGCTTAACAGCTTCTTTTTGCCATTTTTGTCCAAAGACTGGACTGACTTCTTTGGACAAGAAAGGTCCAAAGCGAACATCACTGGCAGATAACTTCATTTGTCCTGATTCCACCACCAAAATCTCGTAAAACTTGCCAGCTTCTTCTAAGATGGTTTCAGCTACAATCTGAAATCCGTTCTCTTGTAGCCAGATACGCAAGTCGTCTTCACGATTATTTGGCTGGAGGATCAATCGTTCTACATTAGCTAACTTGTCCAAGCCTTCTTCTAAAATCCTAGCAATCAAACGACCACCCATACCAGCAATGGTAATGACAGACACTTGGTCTGCCTCTTCAAAAGCTGCCAAGCCATTGGCTAAACGAACCTGGATTTTCGCCTTTAGGCCGTGAGACTCAACATTTTTGACCGCAGATTGGTAGGGACCTTCCACCACCTCACCTGCAATGGCGCTTTTGATTTGGCCTCTTTCGACCAAGTCGATAGGCAGATAAGCATGGTCACTTCCCACATCTAGCAAAATGGCTCCCTGTGGCACAAAGGAAGCCACTAATTCTAATCTCTTTGAAATCATCTTCTCTCACTTTCCAAACTCTATTACCTCTTATTATACCACATTTCAGCTGGCAATCTTGTACCTAAAAAGACCGCAATCCACAGATTGCAGCCTCTCTTTATTTTCTGGCTTGATAGCGACTAGTCAGGATGAAAATTACAGTAAAGACCAACATCATGACACCATAAACAGGTAAAGTTTGTCCTGTTAAGGTTGAAATTTCAAGCAGTTTTTGAATTCTTGGGAAGAGAGCTGTGGCTAGGAAGCCTCCTACTGACCAAACAATCAAGAGGACACGCCATAGGGTAAATGGCATGCAGGCTCTAAATACGGATAAGAAACCAATTGACCCCAAGAGGTAATAGAGTAGAGTTGAGATTTCTAACTCAGACCAACCTTGGCTCGTTCCAAATATTTTCACAAAAAGAACGCTGAACACAACCATGAGAGCACTTGGTAGAGCACGAAGCATGGATCTTCTGAGGAAATTTGGCTCAACAGGTTTGATATTTCGCTCAAAAGTCAGAACGAATGGTGGGAAACCTTCCACAAATTGGTCAATCATGGTAATCTGTATCGGAATGAAGGGGAAAATCAAAATCCATTCAGACCGACCTAGTAAAGCACTAGCGATACAGATAACTGCGAGTAAGAAAGAATAGATGGTCTTTATCAAGAAAATCGGTGCAATATGAGCAATGTTATTGACCACACGACGACCTTCAAAGAGAATCTCAGGAACATCATTAAAGTCAGAGTTCAAGAGAACCAGATTGGCAATCTGACGAGTCGCTGGGTCTCCCTCCGCCATCACGATAGAACAATCCGCCTCACGAAGAGCCAGGATATCATTAACCCCGTCCCCTGTCATAGCTGTTGTATGCCCTACTTTTTTCAGAGTTTGGATGATGAGTTTCTTTTGATGAGGGGAAACACGTCCGAAAATCGCTGTCTCTTCAGCCATAGCAATCAATTCCTCATCCGTAATTTTGGAGCAATCTACATAGCTGTCATAGTCCGCAAAACCAGCCTTCTGGGCAATGCTGGATACAGTGACTGGATTGTCACCAGAGATAATCTTGAGTCCCACTTCCTGAGAACGGAGATAGTCCAGCGTCTCAGCTGCTCCTTCTCGAATAGGGTCCAAGATTTCCAGCAAGGCTAGAGCCTGAATATCAGATGGTTTTTGTGGTTTATGATGGTCTAATTTCTCCTGACTGAGAGCTAGGACCAAGACACGTGAACCTCTCTCCAAGGCCTCTCTAGCTTCTGGAACCTCAGAATCCAGCAACATCTCAGGTGCACCTAAGAAAACTATTCCCAAACCTTCTAACTCCATGGCTCCCCACTTGCGGTCGCTTGAGAAGGGAAGATTGGAAATCATAGGGTAGGCTACCTGACCTTGGAAACGCTGGCGAATGGCTTGGGCAGTTGGATTTTTATCCTCACTATGAGCTATGTAGCTGGCCAAAATGCTGACAATAGTCTCTTCACCATAAGTTGCCGTCAGCGGAAGAACAGCCTCCACCTGCATCTTTCCTTGGGTGATGGTGCCCGTCTTGTCCAGACAGAGCATATCCACGCGCGCCAAAATCTCAACAGAGTACATCTCCTGCACCAAAACCTTTTTCAAGCCCAACTTAATCACCGCAGTCAAAAGCGAAGTAATGGTCAAAAGGGCAATTCCCTTGGGCAACATTCCCAGTAGGGCTGTAGACGAATTTACAACGGATGACTTGAGAGGCAGGCCTTTTAAAAGCAAGGCTTCTAGCAAAAGAGCCAGACCAAAAGGAATGATAATCTTTCCAGTAAAACCTGCTAACTTGTCCAGCGATTTCATGATACGAGAGTTGATTGGTTTAACGGTCTTGGCTTCCAACATGAGTTTGGCAGCATAGTTATCTACACCGACATGATGGACACGAGCTAAAACTGACCCACTAGCCAAGAAACTTCCTGACAAAAGCAAGGCGTCCACTTCCTTTTGCACCAAATCACTTTCCCCCGTCAACATGGCTTCATTAACCTCCGCAAAGCCTTCCAAAACCAAGGCATCACTGGGAATCTGCTCTCCAGCAGACAGACGAATGACGTCTCCTAGAACTAATTCTTCCGGATTAAGAGCAACTTCCTGACCATCACGAATAGTCTTGACCTTTTCTTTGGTCATGAGATTAAGCTTGTCCACCATATGTTTGGCTCGTAGCTCGGTCACAATCCCAGAAAAAGCGTTAAAGCAGATAACAGCGAAGAAGACTAAATTGCTCCAAGCCTGCACAAAGGCTAGTGCCAAAGCAATGGCAAAGTTCAAAGCATTAAAAAGGGTAAAGACATTTCGTTTGATGATTTGCCAAGTACTGGTACTGGCCGAAGCAGTAAAATCATTGACCAAGCCTTGAGCCTGACGTTCCTTGACTTCTCTTTGGGTTAATCCCATAATCTTATTTTTATCCATAAATTCTATCATATCATTTTTTCTAAAAGAATTCTAATCTCATCCCAAATATGCACCTAGTCAAGGGAAAAGTTTGCCAGCCCTCCTTTGATAAGGTATAATAATAACAAGAAAAGAATCGAAGGAGATCGCATGTTTTATACTTATTTACGTGGATTGGTTGTCTTGCTCCTATGGTCCATCAATGGCAATGCCCACTATCATAATACTGATAAAATTCCTAATCAAGATGAAAATTATATTCTGGTTGCGCCTCACCGTACCTGGTGGGATCCTGTTTACATGGCCTTTGCGACCAAGCCAAAACAGTTCATCTTTATGGCCAAAAAAGAACTCTTTACCAACCGTATCTTTGGTTGGTGGATTCGTATGTGTGGTGCCTTTCCTATTGACCGTGAAAATCCTAGCGCCTCAGCCATCAAATACCCTATCAACGTCCTTAAAAAAAGTGACCGCTCTCTCATCATGTTTCCAAGTGGGAGTCGTCACTCAAACGATGTCAAGGGTGGCGTAGCCTTGATTGCCAAAATGGCCAAGGTCCGTATCATGCCGGTTACCTACACAGGTCCCATGACCTTGAAAGGCTTGGTTAGCCGCGAGCGTGTCGATATGAACTTTGGAAATCCAATCGATATCTCAGATATCAAGAAAATGAATGATGAAGGCATTGAAACAGTCGCCAATCGCATCCAAGCAGAATTTCAACGTTTGGACCAAGAAACGAAACAATGGCACAATGATAAAAAACCAAACCCACTCTGGTGGCTTATCCGCATCCCTGCCCTTATCCTTGCGGTTATCCTCGCTATCCTAACTATCATCTTTAGCTTCATCGCAAGCTTCATCTGGAATCCAGATAAGAAAAGAGAAAAACTTGGTTAAATAAATACAACAATCCCTTGGCAAAAGCCAAGGGATAATTCTTTTATTCGATTTTCCATTTTTGAGCCAACCAGCTGGAAAAGGCTAAAAATCGCTCAGCTACTTGTTCATGGTGTCCATAAGGATCAAAGACAAACTGACCGTTCGGATAGCCTTTCTGAAGACTGGTATGGATCTGCTCAGCATAGGCAGGGGCTTGAGCCAAGCGATTGGTATGATGGACTCCTTCTGTTTGACCATTCTGTAAATACAACAAACAGTCTAGATTTTTCACTGTCTCTTCCTTGCAGTAAGTCACAAAATCAGGATACCAAAAGGAACCGCAGATAGAAAAGACACAGGAAACCTTATCAAAGCTGAAAAGACTGTAGACTGCCACCAAACCACCTAGTGAATAACCTCCGTAGGCAAGGCGTGCTTCATCCAGTCGATAAAGCGACTGCAACTTATCTAAAAGACCTCCAAATAAATGTTCATGATAGACCTTGGCCTGACCTCCAAAATCTGGAGCTCCATCTCTCAGAGCTGATGTTGCCCAGGGAGTGTAGTCGTCTAAGCGATTTTTAGAGGTCAAGCCCACTAAAATCACAAATTCGGAAAGGGACGATAGGAAGTCCAAGTTTCCATCATTCAATAAAATAGCCGGATAGGTTTGATTGGGGTCGTAGTTAGAAGGAAGGCTGATTTTAACTTGAATTCCTTCCCAATCAAACTCATTATTTATTGATAAAGTCATTGATTTTCTCAAGGGAATCAATCACTGCTGGACCATAGTCCATCAATTCATCGTAAGAGATGGTCATGATTTTTTGATTCTTAATAGCAGGAACGCTTTCCAGAACAGCATTTGCCTTCATCAACTCTACTGCTTTTTCATCCAATTTTTTATTGCGGTCGCTGGTTACATAGATAATCAATTCAGGATCCATTGACACGAGGTTTTCCAAGGTCAAGCCTGATGTCCCCGTAGCAACGTTTGTATAACCAAGTTGGTTCAGCAAACTTTCTTGCAAAGCAGACTTGTAGGCACCGAAGGTTTCATCATTATACGCAACCATAATCAAAGCCTTTTTCTTTTCACCTTGACTTGCTGGATTTGCTTTCTTAACAGCGTCAATTTTAGTTTGTAATTGGGCTGCATATTCATTGGCCTTGTCCTGAACATTAAAAATCATTCCAATATTTTTGACATCTTCTACGATATTCCCCAAATCTTGCTGAATCGTTGAGAGAGAAGCTTTTTGCGTATAAACTGGGATTTTGTTTTCATTCCAAGTGCTAACTGTCCCCAAGGATTTTTCAGAAAACATCATGTTTCGACCCATCACAGCGTCTGGCTCATAAGAAAGGACTGTCTCTTGTGAGACTGTTTTTTTATCCCCAATTTGAGGAATAGTCGCAATCGCGTCCTTGTATTTGTCCGTCACAGCATTGTCCGGGTTAAGCATGCCAACAATTTTATCCTTCAACCCTAACTCCAATAAGATTTCAGTGGTTGAAAGATTGTTGGTGATAACTTTTTCAGGTGCCTTGTCAAAGACTTGTTCGACTTCATTTCCCTTAGCATCATAAGTTTTGACCGTTAGCGGATAAGTCGTCTCTGCGCTTGCCTTTTGACTTGTTTCTGCGCTTGATTGTGTCGTAGCTTTTTCTGTAGTAGTGATACCACAAGCTGCCATGGTTAGGGTAGCTACTGTTACGAGTAAAATGCTTAGTGTTTTTTTCATATTGTTTTCCTTTTCATTCTTATAAATAGTGAATCATAGCTTGCTGATCCTCGGTCCAAGTAACCTGACTTTGAACTCCGTATACAGTTTGCAATGACTCAGGGGTGATGGTCTCCTTTGGAGTCCCTTGGTAAAGGATTTCCCCCTCTTTCATCAGATAGAGATAATCCGAATAGCGACAAGCAAGTTGAATATCATGCAGGACAGCTAGAACATTGATCTTGAGCTCCTTCACAATGGCCAACAAGTCTAGCTGATACTTGATATCCAGGTGATTGGTTGGTTCGTCTAGGAGCAAGAGAGTCGGTTCTTGCGCCAAGGCGCGAGCTAACAAAACTCGCTGTTTCTCTCCCCCTGACAGAGACGAATAGAGACGAGTTTTCTTCTCGATCATATCCACCTTGACGAGGACATCTTGAACGAGTGTAAAATCTCTTTCCCTTTCCTTCTGTAAAAAAGAGAGGTGGGGAGTTCTTCCCAACAAGACGATTTCTTCAACTGTACAATCAAACTGCAGCTGATTAAACTGGGTGACAACTGCCATTTGCTTGGCTGTTTCTTTGAGTGACCAATGCTCCAGCGGCTTTCCATCTAGGCTTATCAAGCCTTTGTCCGCCTTTTCCTGACGATAGAGGAGTTTAAGTAGACTGGTTTTTCCACTTCCATTTGGTCCTAATATCGTGTGAAATTGATTCCCTTCAACCTTAAGAGAGACTCCTTTAAGAATTTTTTTCTCTCCCAGTCCAAAGTGGATATCCTTACAAATCAAGTCCATGTCAGACCCTCACCTCCCTTCGCCTACCTCCAACAATGTAGATAAAGAAGGGAGCACCTACCAAGGCTGTGAAAATACCAATAGGCAACTCAGCATTTGGAATAATGACACGAGAGAGTACGTCTGCCCAGATGACAAAGAGGGCACCTAGCAAGGTTGCAACAGGAAAAAGCCTCTTGTAATTCGTTCCTACTAACCCTCGAGCTAAATGTGGAGTAATCAGACCGACAAATCCAATAATCCCACAGGTTGCCACTAAGACTGCTGTCAGCACAGCCACCATGGTCACATAAAGATACCAATAAAAGCGTAAGGGAATTCCCAAAGTTAAAGCAGCCTCATCTCCCATCATCATCGCATTGAAAACACGATACTGAGTAGAGAAAAATAGAAAGGCCATTCCTACTACTATAGTTGGCAGAACCAAGTCTGCCCAGGAAGTCCCAGCGAGCGAGCCCATGGTCCAAAACTTAATGGTCATCACACTATCCGCATTAGCGCCAACTGAGATAATAAAGTTTGAAAAAGCCAGAAAGAGAGCATTGACCACCGTTCCTGATAAAATCAGACTGGAAGTCGTCATCCTTCCCTGCATAGAGGCAATGATGAGGACAGCAATTGTTGCCAAAATAGCTCCAAGAAAAGCTCCAAGGCTAATCATCACTTTTAAACCAAGAATGATGCTCAAGGTTGCTCCTAGAGTTGCACCAGCAGAGATGCCTAAGACATAGGGCTCAGCGATGGGATTGTTCACTGTAGACTGCATCACACTACCACACATAGAAAGGCCTGCTCCTACTATCAGACCTAACAATACTCGGGGGAATCTCATGTTCCATACAATGGCCAGAGTAGACTTGGAAACCTCTCCTATCTCAAGAGGAAATCCTAACCTGCTCAAAATAATCCGATAGGTATCTCCTAGATCAATCGCAACAGATCCCATTGAAACTGCTAGAAAGAGAGAAATCCCTAAAATACCTAGCAAAATAACTAAAAGTAACACAAATTGCTGGTCTTGTCGGCTTCCAGAAAATTTGGAAAGCATGCAAACCTCCTTTGATAGAATCTTAAAAATTTAGAAAATTCTCATGAAAAGTATACCATATTTTCAACTGTGTAACAAGCTATGGAAAAAATACAATTAAAATCAGAAAAATTATGGTTGGTTTTTCCATACAGTTCTAGGAACCGTAACCGAAGATTATACGTGAGTATATCGAGGTAAGGTGACAACAAAAAAAGCCCTCTGAAAATCAGAGAGCCAATTTGAGCTCGGGATAAAATCCTAGTGAAACAAAAAAATCTACACGGTCAGAAAAGTCTCTATCGTGCCATTTTCATACATGATGTATAGTCCAAGTAGAATGAATACTAAGGGCACAATGATTCGCTCGTATTTTTCAATTGTCTCGAATATTAAGGGAATAGAGGATAACACCCGACTAATCTCGCATAAGATAATTATGCCGATTACAAACACAAGCAAGGCCACGAGGGTCTGTGACCAATCTAACGAAGCAAAATAAGGTATATAGATACCTAAATTATCTCCGCCAGACGCAATTGTCAGCAATGTAACTGTCCAAAACAGTTGATTTGCCTTGCTTTGTTCTAATCTTTCAATAATTTCTTCCTCTTCTTCCTCTTCTTCCTCACCTTCTCCAACAATTGCAAAGCGAATCCCTAAATAGATAGGGATTAAACCAAGCAATCCAACCATCCATTCTTCAGGCACGAAATTAACGACATAAGCAGCAACTAAACTCGCCCCTACAAGTAAGCCTGTGCCTAGATATTGCCCCGCATAAATATGCCATTTTTGTTTATTCTGTGATAGCTGTGCAAATAAAATAAATAAAATAATTAAATAATCGATACTGGTGGAAATATAAACACCAATAGCAGATATGATTGTCTGTCCCATAAAAAACCTCCTGTATTGGTCAGTAATAAATCAGCAGATTTTAGGAGAGCACAGACACATTAATTTAGCTATCGCTAGTGGGTAATGTCGAACATAGGAAAGCATTTTACTCCTCCTCAAAACGTAGTTACAAAGTAATTTCTAACTGGAATTCGGTGACTACTTCCATGTAAAGTATAAACATACTATACTTTACTTCGTAAAGTGTGGGCTCTCCGAGGGGGCTTGCAGACAGCTACTCGGCTTTTCAAGCCGAGTAGCTACGCACCTTTATGGTGTAATTAGCTGATACCATTTGAGGTTTTTGTAGTCTCCAAAATTGTGACCGATAAAACCTCAATAAAAGAGCCCTCTGAAAATCAGAGAGCTGATTTGAGCTCGGGCTAAAATCCTAGTGAAAAAGATGAAACTCCTTGTGTTCATCGAACACGGTGTCATTTCCCTATTTTCATACGGATTTCTTACGCCCTTAGCATCATAATTCTTGCTGTATAAACCGTTTATAGACTAGACGACGAGGCGAAGATTGTACAAAATTTTTAGTGAAACAAAAAAATCTCCCCGAAGGGAGATCATTCTGATTTATTTTACCTTACAGTGCTAGGAACCGTAACCGAAGATTATACTTGAGTATATCGAGGTAAGGTGACAAAAGTAAAAAAGCTACCCAATTTAGAGTAGCTTCATTATCAAGATATGCTCAATTGAACACGGCCTAAGCACCTGGCAAAAAAGATAAAATCTCCTAGAAACTGAAGTTTCTTCGTCAATTTTCCTATTTTTGCTTTGTGCTTTTAACGGCCTTTGTATCTTGAATTAGCGACGAAGTCCTAGAGAGTTGATTAACTCACGGTAACGGTTAACGTCGTTTTTACGCAAGTATGCAAGCAAGTTACGACGGCGACCGATTTTTTTCATCAATCCACGGTAAGTAGCGTGGTCTTTTTTGTGTTGTTTGATGTGTTCGTTAAGGTGGTTGATTTCCCAAGTAAGGACAGCAACTTGAACCTCTACTGAACCTGTATCACCTTCGTGACGTGCATATTGTGCGATGATTTCATTTTTTTTCTCTTTTGAGATTGCCATGATGTTTCTCCTTTTTATTTGGCTTCATCCGAGTGACAGGTTGGCATGCCTGTAACCAAGAAGAAGTTATTTGTCTTTACGACAATCCCTATTCTACCAATAACTAACTTCTTTGTCAACAGATTTACTTTCTTGTTTTAAACATGCTATAATAATCATAGCAAGAAATCCAAGTTATCTGTTTTTAAACGAGGTGATTATCATGCCTAGATTCTATTCCCATGTCCCCTACTATTTGGTCGTATTTTTCTTTTATTGGCCATTTTATGAGTTGTTATCACTAATCATTTCTGACCCCCTTTTGCTCAAGAGTCTCTACGTAAATAATATTCTCTTCTTTACACCTCTGGTAATCTTGATTATATCGCTACTCTATAGCTACCGTTTCCGTTTCTCACTTTGGTGGTTAATTGGTAACGGACTGCTCTTTTGCTTTACTATCATAACTTTTGGTGAGTTTATACTAATTTACTTGCTAATCTATGAAACCTTGGCTCTGGTGGGCATGGCTTCCGGTATTGGCATCAAGCATATTCTACAAAAATGAAAAACAAAAAACTTTCACAAAATCCTTGAAAAATCTCACAATCATGCTATAATAATCCATAGAGACAAGTCACTTAGTCCCTTTCTACTAGAGAGTGCGTGGTTGCTGGAAACGCATAGAGAGCCTAAACTGATACTACTCTTGAGTTTTTTATGAAAACATAAAACGGTGGCCACGTTAGAGCCAATCAGAGGTGTCCCTCTTTTTTGAGGAACATAAATGAAGGTGGAACCACGTTGCGACGTCCTTTCGAGGATGTCGCTTTTTGTTTTTCTAGCTTTCACAATTCTCTATCCCTGTTTTCAGAATAGGGTTAACACATTCGTCAATAATATAAGTAAGGAGAACATCATGATTAACATTACTTTCCCAGATGGCGCTGTTCGTGAATTCGAATCTGGCGTTACAACTTTTGAAATTGCCCAATCTATCAGCAATTCCCTAGCTAAAAAGGCCTTGGCTGGTAAATTCAACGGCAAACTCATCGACACTACTCGTGCTATCACTGAAGATGGAAGCATCGAAATTGTGACACCTGATCACGAAGATGCCCTTCCAATCTTGCGTCACTCAGCCGCTCACTTGTTTGCCCAAGCAGCTCGTCGTCTTTTCCCAGACATTCACTTGGGTGTTGGTCCAGCCATCGAAGACGGCTTCTACTACGATACTGACAACACAGCTGGTCAAATCTCTAACGAAGACCTTCCTCGTATCGAAGAAGAAATGCAAAAAATCGTCAAAGAAAACTTCCCATCAATTCGTGAAGAAGTGACTAAAGACGAGGCACGTGAAATCTTCAAAAATGACCCTTACAAGTTGGAATTGATTGAAGAACACTCAGAAGACGAAGGTGGTTTGACCATCTACCGTCAGGGTGAATATGTAGACCTTTGCCGTGGCCCTCACGTCCCATCAACAGGCCGCATCCAAATCTTCCACCTTCTCCATGTAGCAGGTGCTTACTGGCGTGGAAATAGCGACAACGCTATGATGCAACGTATCTACGGTACAGCTTGGTTTGACAAGAAAGACTTGAAAAACTACCTTCAAATGCGTGAAGAAGCTAAAGAACGTGACCACCGTAAACTTGGTAAAGAGCTTGACCTCTTCATGATTTCTCAAGAAGTTGGCCAAGGACTTCCATTTTGGTTGCCAAATGGTGCGACTATCCGTCGTGAATTGGAACGCTACATTGTCGACAAGGAGTTGGCTTCTGGCTACCAACACGTCTACACTCCACCACTTGCTTCTGTTGAACTTTACAAGACTTCTGGTCACTGGGATCATTACCAAGAAGACATGTTCCCAACTATGGACATGGGTGACGGGGAAGAATTTGTCCTTCGTCCAATGAACTGCCCGCACCACATCCAAGTCTTCAAACACCATGTTCACTCATACCGTGAGTTGCCTATCCGTATCGCTGAAATCGGGATGATGCACCGCTACGAAAAATCTGGTGCCCTCACTGGTCTTCAACGTGTGCGTGAAATGTCACTCAACGACGGTCACCTCTTCGTTACTCCAGAACAAATCCAAGAAGAATTCCAACGTGCCCTTCAGTTAATTATCGATGTTTATGAAGACTTCAACTTGACTGAATACCGCTTCCGTCTCTCTCTTCGCGACCCTCAAGATACTCACAAATACTTTGACAACGATGAGATGTGGGAAAATGCCCAAACTATGCTTCGTGCAGCTCTTGATGAAATGGGTGTTGACTACTTTGAAGCCGAAGGTGAAGCAGCCTTCTACGGACCAAAATTGGATATCCAGGTTAAGACTGCCCTTGGTAAAGAAGAAACCCTTTCTACTATCCAGCTTGACTTCTTACTTCCAGAACGTTTCGACCTTAAATACATCGGAGCTGATGGTGAAGAACACCGTCCAGTTATGATTCACCGTGGGGTTATCTCAACTATGGAACGCTTCACTGCTATCTTGATTGAAAACTACAAAGGTGCCTTCCCAACATGGCTTGCACCACACCAAGTAACCCTCATCCCAGTATCTAACGAAAAACACGTGGACTACGCTTGGGAAGTAGCGAAGAAACTCCGTGACCGCGGTGTCCGTGCAGATGTAGATGAGCGCAATGAAAAAATGCAGTTCAAGATCCGTGCTTCACAAACCAGCAAGATTCCTTACCAATTGATCGTTGGGGACAAGGAAATGGAAGACGGAACAGTCAACGTTCGTCGCTACGGACAAAAAGAAACACAAACTGTCTCAGTTGATGACTTTGTTCAAGCTATCCTTGCTGATATCGCCAACAAATCACGAGTTGAGAAATAAGAGATAAAATCCTAGCTAGCTAAAAAGCAACAACTGAAACAGCTGTTGCTTTTTATATTTTTACTCAATGAAAATCAAAAAGCAAACTAGGAAGCTAGCCGCAAGCTGTACTTGAGTACGGTAAGGCGACGCTGACGTGGTTTGAATTTGATTTTCGAAGAGTATTATTTAATCTGAGCTAGTAGTGATTGGTCAAATCACCACACAAGATTTGCTTTCATGAGTTAGATAAGGTCAATATCCTCAATCCTTGTCTACTTCATTTTCTTTTACGAGATCTTTTTGTGAATCCTTTTCAGAGAGTTTTTGATCGATATACTTGTTAATGGTTTCATAAAATTCCTTGGTCGTATCACTGTCTAATTTTGTCGAATTATGAACTTGATTGACTTTCAATTGAACAGATTGAATACCGTAAGAGGCTTGTTTTTGGTGGAGCGTTTCTAATTCTTCTTCTGAAATCGGATCTCCAACAACCGTCAAGACCAATTCATTGTTCCTTGACTTGTAGACTTGATTAATGATCGTATGATTGGCGAACTCTTTTCCTACAAACTGTTTGATTCCTTCTTTTCGCGCTTGATCTATCGTCAGAGTGACTGCTGAATAGCTGGCTGGAAGAATCAATAATACAATCAAGGATATCAAGCCAATTCTCATTTTAATGTTTAGCTCTTTAAATGAACTTAAGGGAGATTTTCTCATCATAATTCTTGTTCCAACAATGTTTGTTAGCATGATAAAGACACAGTTAATCAAGAAAAGATAGAGAGCTCCAAATAAAAATCGTACATTTCCATTAGCTAAACCATAGCCCGCAGTACAGATAGGTGGCATCAGAGCTGTTGCGATGGCTACTCCTGGCACAATATTGTTTGCTTCTTTTTTCCTTGAACCAATTACGCCTGCTATCCCACCAGCAATAGCAATGAGAACATCCCAAATGGTTGGAGAAGTTCGTGCAATCAATTCGCTACTTTCATAAGATAAGGGAGAAATCCAGAAATACAGAGCCGAGACAAGCAAGCTAACCAATACTTGAGTAAATAAAACCTCTAGAGATTGCTTGATTAAACGCGTATCAAAAATAGCTAAACCAAACCCCAGTCCAACAATCGGTGTCATAAGAGGGGAAATCAGCATAGCTCCAATAATGACAGCTGTTGAATTCATATTTAGTCCGATAGAGGCAATAAAAATCGCACACATCAAAATCACTGTATCTCTTAATCGAACATGAAGATCATCATATAATTTCTCACGGTATTCACGTGTTGAATAGTTTCCGTTCATTGGTTACTCCTTTTATTTCATATAATCTTGTTTCTGCATGGATGATGGTAGAGAGACTTCTGTCCAGTCTCACATATTTTTCTTCTCACCTGTTATTCTTTTGAAAATTATCCTCTAAGTATCCGCCAGTCCATCCTTAACATTATATCAAAAATTTTACAGTCTTTCTCTGACGAAATCTATCAATTGAACAGATAGAGAAAGCAAGAAATTTTAGATTCATTATTAGAAAAAGAAAAACCGGTATCTCCTCTGAACTCCTGATAATATGCATTTTATTCTTTATAATTTAGCTATTTCAAAATTACAAGTTCTCCATTCTTAATTTCCCAAACTTGGTCAAACTTACTTAATAATTCGTTTTGGCGATGTAAAGTAACAATGACGGCACTTGGTAGTTCCAGAACTCTTTCCAATTCCATTTTAAACTGATTAGTATCCAAGGCAGAGAAAGGTTCGTCTAGGATAAGCAATGGATTTTTACGATTTTTCTCACGATTTAAATACATTCGTTGTTGCTGACCACCTGACAGGGATTGTGGTGGAATTTTTTCAAAATCTTCTTCTCTGAATTTTTCATTGAAACTATTGAATAGCGTTACATTATTTTCATAACTCGAAATAAATGTATGTTCTTGTTGCAGAATCATACCGAATCTTCCCCAAAGATGGTCCAAAACAAGCCCATCTAGCACAATTTGTCCTTCAAAATCTTCATCTGTTCCATTTAAAATGTTGAGAAGACTACTTTTTCCAGACCCATTCTTACCAATAAGCGCAATTTTATCCCCTTTTTGAATCGTAGCGGAAGTAATTATCAATTTTGATTCTCCCAGTTGTTTGGAAATGTTTTTCAAAGTAATCGTATCAAAAGAATGTTGAGGTGCTTGAACTGAAACGGGTCTCCCAACAATGTTTTGAAAACTCTTGATTACAGGCTTTACGGACTCTAACATTTGTAAATCATAAAGGATTTCCTGTATTGGTTCAGAAAAAGCATTAATATATCCGAAACTCGCCACCACCTCAGGAATACCGAGTTGCTGGTGAGATAGAGAGTAGGCTAAATAAATAAACAGAACAAGACTAATGAATTCAAAAGAAACACCTGTCAATAAGATGCCTGTAATTTTTGTCAAACCATACTTAAAATACTTATCCTGCAAATTCTTTAGAGAACTCTTTTGTTGATTCAAAAAATGCGACATAGTTAGTTTATTTACCAAATGATGTCCCATGAGCAAATCCTCCAAAGTTCGATAGTAATCTCCTTGTTTTTTCAAGTAAACCTGTCTACGATTAGCGGTCAACTTCCCAACGATTTTAGGAATTTGAATACTAATTCCAGTGGAAAAGATTAAAATCAGTGATACAATAGGATTAATTGTTCTGCTAATAATGAAAGCGTAAATGATGATACGTAAAATTTGTTTGATAAAACTCATCAATGGAGGAAGGTAATCCTTTTCCAACGAATCTAGGTCATTAGATTGATAGGAAATATACTCTGCTACTGTTTTCTGCTTGAAATCGTGGTGACTGAGTCCCAGAAGTGAACGAAACCACTCATTTTTCAAAGTAGTCGAAAAGATAATCCCCTGCTTCCAATCAAGTATCATTTGGATATAGTTACAACTCAAATAGCCTGCCACTGACATAGAGTAACCATATAGAGCTACTTGATAATCCCCTTTGATTAATGCCTGCGTGAAATACGGTAACAAAGCTGTGCAGATATTCGATACTACACCAAAAAGAAAATTAAAGAAGAGATACCATCTAATAGTTTTAAGATATGGTAGCATATACGATACTCCTTGCTAATGCGTTTTTTTACATATCGCAGAACAATCTCTACTATTCCCTATTTCAGATAGTGCGATACTCGGACATTGAGTGCAATAATTGTAAATCACACAAGTACTGCAGTTTTTACTATCATTCAAAATATAATTTGCTATTTTGTAAAATATAGGTCTATCCCATGTTTCTTTGATAGATGTAAAATGAATATTTCCAATACTTCTATTGAAAGTAAGCTTTTTCAGTTTTTCTAACGATTTAGGCTATTTCGTGACACACCCACAATCCGTGAAAATTCTGGTTATATCAGATTATGTGATTTTCGTAAGAATTTTATATTGTCTCCAATCATGGCAGTCTCCTTTTACTTGATAAAACTATTATAACATTTAGAAATTAAAACTGGTTCAAAATCAATAGAATGTGTGTATTCGATACATTCAATAAATTCTTGGAAACAGTTCTACACCAGTTACACAAATCTATATACACCTATCTCATTCAAAATAAAAAGAAAGCTGCAGTTCTTTTAATCCTGTATCAACGATTCATTCTGAAATCGAATAGGAGACATTTCCCAAGTCTACAATTCACTTCATCTCAAATTAATTTTTGTAATTCACCCTTAGTTTATAGATTTTATACTCAACAAAAGTATAAAGCATACAAAACTTCACTTTGAACCAGTATTTATACTATATTCCGTATTAAAAATTCTATTATTGGTCTTGTAAAAAACAGTCTTCAAATATCCTGAAATATAGCAAAAAGAGATTGGGTAAAAACTCATTGTCTCTTCTCACTCAAGGACTAAGTTCACTTGAGCAAACTGAATCCGCACTATCGTTCCTTCTCCAACCTCAGACTCGATACGAATCTGGTGCCCCAATTCTTCAGAAATTTTCTTAGATAGGTAGAGACCAAGTCCAGAGGACTGTTGGGTCAAACGACCATTGTATCCTGAAAATCCACGTTCAAATACTCGGAGGACATCACTGTTTTTTATCCCGATTCCCGTATCCTTGATACAAAGCTCTTGCCCCTCCATATAAATCTCCAGACCACCTTCCTTGGTGTACTTGAGACTATTTGAGATAATTTGTTCAATGACCACTAGTAGCCACTTCTTATCCGTCACGATTTCTTTATCAAGGTCATGTAGATTGACATTTAAGCCTTTTTGAATAAAGAAAAGAGCATATTTACGAATTATTTCCTTAACCAAGTCCTCAATTTGAACCTGCTTTAAGACCAAATCATCATGGAAACTTTCTAAACGCAGGTACTGTAAGACTAGGTTGGTATAGGAGTCTATCTTGAAAATTTCCTGTTCCAACTGCTGCTTCAGTTGGCGGTCGGCTACTTCTGCAACTAAGAGTTGACTAGCTGCAATGGGGGTCTTTATCTGATGGACCCACAAGGTATAGTAATCCAGCAAATCCGTCAGTTTTCTTTCTGAATCAGACCTCTGCTGATAGAGTTCCATCTCACGCGCTTCTAATTTTTCTGCTAAAGCTATTTCCAAAGGAGATTTGGCTTCCCTCTCCCCATAGAGAATTTCCTGACGATAGACCTGCATTTCCACCAATATGTCCCAAGTGAAAAATAAGATGGTTACAAAGCAACACAAGAGGAAAAAATAGAGAAAGTAAATTCCTAAACTGGCAAATAAAAACTGAAAAAGCAAAACTAGAAATGTTAAAGCAAGTAGATAGACAAACAGACGACTACGGGAGCGCAGATAGGCTAGAAAAAATTGTTTCCAATCAAGCATGCTTCAATCCGTACCCTATTCCTTTCTTGGTTTCTATAAATCCTACCAAGCCCTGTTCTTCCAACTTTTTACGCAAACGAGCCACATTGACAGAGAGGGTATTATCATCAATGAAAAAGTCACTGTTCCAAAGTTCCCGCATCAGGTCATCACGCGCTACGATGTTGCCTGCATGCTCAAATAAAACGCGTAAAATCTGAAATTCGTTCTTGGTCAAATTCAAGACTTGCCCTTGATAATGCACATCCATGGATTTGGTATTGAGGATAACACCAGCATATTCCAGTAAACTCTCGTCACGCCCAAACTCATAGGAACGGCGCAGCAAGCCCTGAACCTTGGCTAAAAGAACCTGCTGGTCAAAAGGCTTGGTCACAAAGTCATCCGCCCCCATATTGATTGCCATAACAATATCCATAGCCTGGTCTCTCGAAGACAGAAACATGATGGGGACCTTGGAAATCTTGCGAATCTCCTGACACCAGTGATAGCCATTAAACAAGGGAAGTCCAATATCCATGAGGACCAGATGAGGTTCCGATTGAACAAATAGACTCAAAACTTCCATAAAGTCTTCTACCAGCACCACTTCAAATCCCCATTCAGAGAGCATTTTTCCGACTTGTTGACGAATAACCTGATCATCTTCTACTAATAAAATCTTGTGCATGCGCTTCTCCTTTTCTATTATTATAACAGATTTTTCCATGCTCGAAGGTCTGAAACTGAATTTGACATAGCTTGTTTTTAGCCAACATAGTGAGGCAATCCTAGTAGCTAATTTAAGGGAAATTTGATAAGATAAATAAAAAGAAAGGAGCTATTATGGTCAATATTTTTGATTATCTGAAAGATGTCGCACACGATTCCTTTTACGACCTTCCTTTAAATGAATTAGATATTTTAGCCTTAACAGAAACCACCTACTTACCCTTTGATAATCTGATCTCCACAAGTCCTCAGCGACTTTTAGACCTGGCACCTCAGGTTCCAAGAGAATCTAACATGTTGACCAGTAAAAATCGCCTCCAGCTATTAGATGAACTAGCTCAACACAAGCGCTTCAAAAATTGCAAACTCTCCCATTTCATCAACGACATCGACCCTGAACTGCAAAAACAATTTGCGGCTATGACCTACCGCCTCACTCTCGACACCTATCTGATTGTCTTTCGTGGAACAGATGACAGTATCATTGGCTGGAAGGAAGATTTCCACCTAACCTATATGAAGGAAATTCCTGCTCAAAAGCACGCCCTCCACTATTTAAAGAACTTTTTTGCCCACCATACTAAGCAAAAGGTCATTCTGGCCGGGCATTCCAAGGGAGGAAATCTAGCCATCTATGCTGCTAGCCAAATTGAGAAAAGCTTGCAAAATCAAATCACAGCAGTTTATACCTTTGATGCGCCTGGTCTCCACAAAGAATTGACACAAACCGAGGGCTATCAAAGGATAATGGATAGAACCAAGGTCTTTATTCCACAAGGTTCCATTATCGGTATGATGTTGGAAATCCCTGCCCACCAAATCATTGTTCAAAGTACTGCCTTGGGTGGTATCGCCCAGCATGATACCTTTAGTTGGCAGATTGAGGACAAACACTTTGTCCAACTGGAAAAGACCAACAGCGATAGCCAACAAGTCGACACAACCTTCAAGGAGTGGGTGGCCACAGTCCCTGATGAGGAACTCCAGCTCTACTTTGACCTCTTCTTTGGCACTATTCTTGATGCTGGTATTAGCTCCATCAATGACCTGTCTTCCTTAAAAGCTATCGAACACATTCATCATCTCTTTGTCCAAGCACAATCCCTCACTCCAGAAGAAAGAGAAACTATGGGACGTCTTACCCAGTTATTGATTGATACCCGTTACCAAGCCTGGAAGAATAGATAATCTCTTGAAAATTAAATGTATACAAAACAAAAGACCTAGAATACATACTTTCATGTGCATTCTAAGTCTTTTTAAATAGAATCTGACTACCAAATAACCCCTTTATAGGATAGTAAAATGATAGCTAATAGCGGGACATAAAAGGCAAGGAAGAGCCATTTCATCTTGACACAGAGCGCTACGTACTCCCGAATAAAAGCAGATGGTATGTAGTAGCCTGCCGTCCTACATCCGAGGCCATCTCCCTTCATATTTAACTTACTCGCATAGGTACTGGTACGAAAAACATGATAGTCATTTGTAACAAAGAGGAATTGAGGTTTAGCTACCAGTTTCTCACCAAGTTCCTTAGAAAAGAGAAGGTTCTCGTAGGTAGTCCTTGATTGATCCTCCAGAATAATCGCATCTTGGAGAACATCTGTCTCCGTAAGCAGATAGTTTGTAATAGCCTGCGCTTCAGAAATCTTCTCGTCTGCTCCTTGTCCACCGCTGGCAATAATTTTTATGTTAGAATTTTTAGACTTGTGGTAAGCTTCTACTGCCTTATCAATTCTCCTCTCCAGCAAAGGTGTTACCTTTTCTCCTTCTAACAAACCTGCACCATGAATGATGATAAAATCATAATGCTTCTTCTTGGGAATAAAGAGATACAAGATAGAGTACAACATAAAACCCACAAAAGCAAAACCAAAAATAAAGTAAGAATAAGCAATAAATGCAAATAAAATGTTTAGAAAGTGATTGGTGTAAAATAATTCATTTCTATCACCCAATCGAAATGACATCAAGGCAAAAAATAGCAAAATGACTATTCCAAGGAGCATGGAGAGATAATTAGCCTTTGAACGTCCCTCTCGCTTCAGCAGGATAAGGCCATTATAGATTAAAAAGATGCCACCTAGAAAAATCAGTATCGGAAGTAAAATAAAGGAAAATATAAAAAAAGCGAAATGAATCTTCTCATACCCATTTTGATAAAAAAGGTAGCCTAAATAAAAATAACTGGAAATGAGGGATAATAAGAATAATACTGGATTCCACAAACTCCTATTATCCTTCCAAAATGACACTACAAAGGCTAATAGAATTCCTATAACGAGATACATGTCTTCCTCCTTTTATGAGTTCATTCTATCATAATTATCCAAAGAAAAAAAGAGGGCATCTACCCCTCTTACTCCTTCATTTGACTCTCTGCATCGGCCACAACTTGCTCTAAGCTAGTCTGACCAAGCTCTGCCTCCATAGCCAGCTGGATTCTCTCCAATTTTTGATCCAAAACATCATGAATATGAGCTCCAACTGGACAATTTGGATTTGGATTGTCATGGAAACTAAAGAGTTGACCGGTCTTACCAAGACACTCAACCGCTTGATAAACATCTAAAAGACTAATGTCCTTGAGATCCTTGACAATCTCTGTTCCCCCTGTTCCGCGCGCGACTGAAATCAGCTCTGCCTTCTTCAACTGGGACAAGGTTTTTCTGATAATGACAGGATTGACCCCGACACTAGCAGCCAGAAAATCACTGGTCACCTTGCTTTCCTTCCCCTCGAGGGCAATGATTATCAGTATATGAGTCGCAATGGTAAATCTACTTGGAATTTGCATCCTCTTCTCCTTTTTACGAGGCTCCCCTGCCTCTACTCTTCTTTTTCTTTTATTATACCCTTTTTAGTTGTAATGTCAATCGTTACCACTTTTCAACCAAGCGTCTAATTCCCTATCATAGCCCTCTTTCTGGGCCAATTCTCTCAGAAATTCCTGATGATGAGTATGGTGGATCCCATTGACCAGACTTTCATAGTAAACCTCAAAATAGGGTAGTTTGAGGTCTTTAGCCAACTGCAATTCAGCTGCCACATCGTAGTCTACCCGTCGGAAGTCCATATCTACCAAGCCCTTGTCATCAAACTCTAAAATCATATACTGGGCCCGCAAGTCCTTCCGTAACTGGGCATCTAGAAAGAAAGGCTGGCCAATTGAACCCGGATTGACAATCAATTGCCCACCAGTCCCGTAACGAAGCAACTGCTGGTGAATATGACCATAAACAGCAATATCACAAGGCGGATTGGTCACCAAGCGGTCAAAATCCTCTTGCGCTCCAGTATGAATCAACTCTCTCCCCCAGTTCTTATCAGGAAGATGGTGGCTAATTCCTACCGTCAAATCACCAAACTGACGATGAATCTGGAGAGGTTGATTGTGGAGCAGTTCAATTTCTTCTAGGGAAATTTCCTCTAAAACATACTGGCACTGGCGTAAGAGATAGCGTTGACTGGGACGAGTACTATCCAATTCCTTGCGGACACCATGCCAAAGACTGTCTTCCCAGTTTCCCAAAACTCTAGCCGTAATCGGTAGATCAGCCAACAAGTCCAAAATCCTTCTACGCCCTGTTCCTGGCATGAGAATATCTCCCAAAAGCCAGTATTCATCCACTCCTAGCTGCCGAGCATCTGCCAAAACAGCCTCCAAGGCGGTGGTATTTCCATGAATATCTGAAAGAAGAGCTATTTTCGTCATATCCATCTCCTTGTTTTTTCTCTTGCAATAAGTATAACATAAAAAGTCACAGCTAGAGAAATCTAGCTTTTTTTGATATACTAGATAAAGATATTAGACAAGAGGAAGCGAATGACCCCGAATAAAGAAGACTATCTAAAATGTATTTATGAAATTGGCATAGACCTGCATAAAATTACCAACAAGGAAATTGCTGCCCGCATGCAAGTCTCTCCCCCTGCCGTAACTGAAATGATTAAACGGATGAAAAGTGAAAATCTCATCCTCAAAGACAAGGAATGTGGCTATCTACTGACTGACCTCGGCCTCAAACTGGTCTCTGAGCTCTATCGTAAACACCGCTTGATTGAAGTTTTTCTAGTTCATCATTTAGACTATACGAGTGACCAGATTCATGAGGAAGCTGAGGTCTTGGAGCATACTGTCTCTGACCTTTTCGTGGAAAGACTGGATAAACTACTAGGATTTCCCAAAACTTGTCCCCACGGAGGAACTATTCCTGCCAAGGGAGAACTCCTAGTTGAAATCAATAACCTGCCACTAGCTGACATCAAGGAAGCTGGCTCCTACCGCCTGACTCGGGTGCATGATAGTTTTGACATTCTCAATTATTTAGATAAGCACTCACTTCACATCGGTGACCAGCTCCAAGTCAAGCAGTTTGATGGCTTCAGTAATACCTTCACTATCCTCAGTAAAGACGAGGATTTACAAGTAGGTATGGACATTGCCAAACAACTCTACGTCGAGAAAATCGACTAATTTCTCAAGTCCCCTACCAACCCTGAAAATCAAATTTTCAGGGTTTTATTTCTAGCATTTGATTTTACTTTCATTTAGTTGTAGAATGTTTGTAAAAAACAAGAAAGATAGTTTAACATATGAAAAAATCACTAAAAATTTTTGCGACATCCAAATGGTTTGACCTCTTCGGAGTTGCTTTGGTCGTTGGGATTGCGATTGCATCTGGTTACCTCAACTCTCGTCTCGACAAATTCGTAGACTGGGGACCATGGACTGCTCTTGTTCCTTTTGGATTGATTTCCGTAACCAACGTTGGGATTTCCATGCTGTCCACTCGTTTCACGGGAAAATTAAGCAAATGGGGAAATTACTTCGGTATTATTAATACCATTTTGTCTGGCACCATTGATTATATCCTTGGAAATAAGGCGGCCATTATCACCTATCCTGTCACCTTCCTCATTTATACCTTTGCTATTAAAAAATGGGAAGCTTCGCAAGAAGGCAAACCCAACCAAATGAGCCAAAAACAGGTAAAATTGGCGGCCATCATCATTTCCATCATCGCCTTCCTCTTTGCCTTTGTGACCAACTATATCGGATATGGGGGCAAGATGAATCTCCTTGCCTACGTAACAACTATTGCCTTTGCACTGTCCCTCATTGCCAATGCTTTGAACGCATTAAAACTAACAACCCAATGGGGCTTTTGGTTGATTTACAATTTCGTTCAGCTGACAAAAGCTGGTATTCAAGGAAATTTTGCCAATATCGGAAAATACATCTTTTATATCCTCAATGCAATCGGAGCTTTATTTGTCTGGAATGATGAAGAAGTGGAACAATAAGAGGGAAATCAAATAAAGAAATCTAACAGAATCTCCTTACTAAAATTTTTTATCATTTTACTTGTAACTTCTTTTCTTTTGGAGTAGAATGAAGATAGATAAAAGAGGGAGGTCATCTTATGAAAAATCTCTTTAGAATCCATTTTACAGCAATTGCAGTTATCGATTTGCTACTATTCGCATTTTTCAGCAAAAGACCCGATACATCTTTGGGGTGGCTCTTGCTATCTGGTTTTATTTTCCTCCTTACTCAAGGACTCCTGTTATTTCGCTTGGTTGTCCGACTCAAACATCAATTCGCTGAGATTTATCCTCAAATCAATAAAAAGATTCGCTTCTACTATTTAGGGGTTCTCTCCATTGATTTTCTATTTTTTGTCCTTTTAGCCTTCGTTAGTTCTCATCGTTTATACTCTCTTATGCCAATTGTCACTGCTTGTCATTCTACTTTATATTATAGGACGGCGGACTACCTAAGAGAAAACTATCCTGACTTTTACAACAAACATATCTCTTTGTGGGAATGTCTCTAAGGAAAAGGAGGTCTTATCATGAAAAAAATCATCTTCATCAAAACCACTCAACTCCTTGTCATTGATGGAATCATGCTGGCATTTTTGACATTTAAAGGGGGGCTTACTTGGGATTGGATTTTGATTTATAGCGGTTGGCTCATTTTCTTTCATCCTGTGCTATTGGCCTATCTTTCAAACCAGCTTTGTGACTACTTTAGTCAACTCTATTCCCAGATTAGACCGAGATTCTGGCGATTTGCCTTACAAATCCTCCTCTGGGATAGCCTGATGATTCTCTCCTTGCTGTTTTTAAGGGGTATCCCACTTTTCCTTCAGGGTCCCCTCCTCATCCTAGGACATCTCATACTTTCCTATCGCATAAGCCAAAGCCTGAAAAAAGACTTCCCAAAAGCCTATCGGGAACCGATTTCTTTTTGGAGCATTTTATGATAGATGAGAAAAACCAAGCCGGCTGGGCTTGGTCTTTCTTATCTATTTTTAGTATCTAGGATAATGGTAACTGGTCCGTCATTAACCAGCTCAACCTGCATATCCGCTCCAAAGATGCCTGTCTGAACGGGTACTTCTTGCGCTAATTTTTGATTGAAAGCATCATAGAAGTCTGATGCCATATCAGGCTTGGCTGCACCTGTAAAGGCTGGACGATTGCCTTTCTTAGTATCCGCAAAGAGGGTAAACTGAGAAATAGAGAGGATTTCTCCTTCAATATCTTTGACAGACAGGTTCATCTTGCCTTCTGCGTCTGAAAAAATCCGCATGTTGACAAGCTTTCTCACAGCATAGTCCAAATCTTCCTCTTGGTCCTCTGGTCCAACACCAACCAGCAATAAGAGTCCCTGATTGATTTTTCCCTGAACCTGACCTTCGATACTCACTTGAGCTTTTTTAACTCGTTGGATAATGATTTTCATAATAGCCTTTCTAGTAAGAGCTAGGACCATTAGCCGTTGGTCCGTTTGACAGAATAAACCTCTGGTACGCTCTTAATCTTATCTACGACCGTGGTCAGTGTAGAGAGGTTGGCAATGCCAAAGGACACATGGATATTGGCAAATTTCATATCCTTGGTTGGTTGGGCATTGACCGTTGAGATATTCTTGGTTGTGTTTGAAAGAACTTGCAGTACATCGTTCAACAGTCCTGTACGGTTAAGGCCGTAGATATCGATATGGGCCATATACTCTTTATTTGAGCTAGAGTACTGGTCTTCCCATTCCACATCAAGGAGACGTTGCTCGTAGTTTTCTTGGGCACGCAGGTTCATACAGTCCACACGGTGAATAGCCACACCACGACCCTTGGTAATGTAGCCGACAATATCATCGCCAGGAACAGGATTACAACACTTGGCAATCCGCACTAGGAGACCTGAGGCTCCTTCAATGACCACACCACCCTCATGCTTAACCTTGAGGGTTTCTTTGTTCTCAACCTTGACCTCGCCACCTTTGACAAGTTCTTCTGCCTCCGCCTTGGCCTTGGCACGTTCTTCTTCACGGCGTTCCTTTTCAGTCAGACGGTTAAAGACGGTAATCGCACCGATTTCTCCAAAACCAATGGCCGCAAAGAGGGATTCTTCTGTCTTGTAGCTGGTCTTTTGAAGAACTTGGTCCATATGGCGCTTGTCCATGAATTTATTAGCCACATAACCATTTTCTTGGAACTGAGCCATCAGCATTTCACGACCCTTGTTGACAGACAATTCCTTATCTTGATTTTTAAAGAACTGACGAATCTTGTTACGCGCCTTGCTGGTCTTGACCATATTGAGCCAGTCACGGCTTGGCCCAAAGGAGTTCGGGTTGGTGACAATTTCAACCTGATCCCCTGTCTTGAGCTTGGTTGTCAGTGGAACCATACGACCATTGACCTTGGCACCAGTCGCTTTTTCACCAACTTTGGTATGGATTTCATAGGCAAAGTCAATCGGTCCTGAATCTTTTGGAAGGGAACGAACAGCTCCATCTGGAGTAAAGACATAAATCTCCTCAGCCAGATAGTTTTCCTTGACCGAGTCCACAAATTCCTTGGCATCATCAGCCTGGTCTTGGAGCTCCATCATCTCCTTGATCCAGTTCATCCCAATAGCCGATTCCTTGCTGTTAACCTGCCCCTTAACGCCTTTCTTATAAGCCCAGTGAGCCGCAACCCCGTACTCAGCCACCTCGTGCATGGCTTTAGTTCGAATCTGGAATTCGATTGGCCCTTTTGGCCCATAGACAGTCGTATGGATAGACTGGTAACCATTGGCCTTGCGGTTAGCGATATAGTCTTTGAAACGACCAGGCATCGGTTTCCAAAGCTCATGCACATAACCAAGCATGGCATAAACATCACTTTGGGTATCCAAAATACAACGAATGGCAATCAGGTCATAGATTTCCTCAAACCGTTTTCTCTTGTCCTGCATTTTGCGGAAAATCGAGTAAATATGCTTGGGACGACCGTAAATCTTCCCTTTTAGGTGACGATCTGTCGTATATTCCTCTAATTTTGTGACCACCTCATCCACCAAGGCTTCACGCTCCCTGCGCTTTTCCTTCATCATATGGGTAATCTTGTAAAACTCTGTCGGATTGAGATAACGGAAAGACAGGTCTTCTAATTCCCATTTGACACTGGAAATCCCCAAACGGTGGGCAAGTGGGGCATAGATTTCCATAGTTTCTTTGGAAATACGCTCCTGCTTGTCTTTTCTAAGGTGTTTCAGGGTCCGCATATTGTGCAAGCGGTCAGACAGTTTGACCAAGATAACACGGATGTCCTCAGACATGGCCATGAGCATCTTGCGATGATTTTCCGCCAATTGTTCCTCGATTGATTTGTACTCGACCTTACCGAGCTTGGTCACTCCATCGACAATCACGCGCACATCAGGACCAAACTCTCTTTCCAAATCGTCCAAGGTCGCATCAGTATCTTCCACCACATCATGCAAGAAACCACAAGCTACCGTTACGGCATCCAGCTTAAGCTTGGCTAAAATACCTGCCACTTGGATGGGGTGAATGATATAAGGCTCACCTGATTTGCGATATTGACCACTATGGCATTCCACCGCATAGACCAAGGCCTTATGGACAAAATGGACATCCTCTTCCGTTAAATATTCTTTGGTTAAAGCGACAACTTCTTCGCCTGTTAAATTCACTTCTTTTGGCATCTCTACTCTCCAATTCTTCCTACCATTTTATCACTTTTTTAAGAATATGAAAACTAGATTGGAACAGAATAAGAAAAAAATAATTCAGAATTGCTTGACAATTCTGAATTATTACTCTATAATATATTACGAAGTTAGATTTTAAACTTAGGTGATAGAAGGAGAGATAGAAGAACGGAAACCATATTGTAACCGAAAGACTTTCTGACTTCCCTCAATTTCCTTGAAGATACGAAAGATAAACGGTGGAACTCGTGTCACATACACTGGTACCTTGACTGGATTTTGGAATTAAAATCCTCAAGATACTTTCTTTTATCCTTTAGTTTATAAGGAGAACACCTATGAAAAAAACTGCTATTTCTATCTTTGCTCTCCTAGTGCTAGGAGTTAGTTGCCTGTTCCTATTCAGCCAGCAAAGCTATAAAAAAACAGTCGTTCAATACTATGCTAACGACCAGAACCTGCCCAATAGGATAATTTATAGTGAATATAGCGATAAACGAGAAGCCAATTACGGTGGCACTCTAAACATCACATCTATCAAACAAGCTAATGACGGAGTTTATGCAACCTATGAAGGGCAATTGACACCTCTCCAATATTGATAAATTGATAACCAGCCTGTCTTCATCTAGTCATGCTGGTTTTTAAGTTCATTCTAAATCCTTACCTATTCTCCCCAACTGTGCTATACTTAATTTAGTACATTCTTTGAGATTGGAGCTAGTATGAAAATCCATAAAACTGTGAATCCTGTTGCCTATGAAAACACCTATTATTTGGAAGGTGAAAAGCACCTCATCGTCGTCGATCCTGGTAGCCATTGGGAAGCCATTCGTCAGACAATCGAGAAGATCAACAAACCAATCTGTGCTATTCTCTTGACCCACGCCCATTATGACCATATCATGAGTCTGGACTTGGTTCGCGAGACTTTTGGCAATCCTCCAGTCTATATCGCAGAGAGCGAAGCCAGCTGGCTCTATACTCCTGTCGATAATCTCTCTGGACTACCTCGCCACGATGATATGGCAGATGTGGTCGCAAAACCAGCTGAACACACCTTTGTCTTTCACGAAGAATACCAACTAGAGGAATTTCGTTTCACTGTCTTGCCAACACCAGGGCATTCTATCGGTGGTGTTTCTATCGTCTTTCCGCAAGCTCATTTGGTCTTGACAGGTGATGCTCTGTTCCGTGAAACAATCGGACGGACGGATCTTCCAACTGGTAGCATGGAACAACTCCTCCATAGTATCCAGACTCAACTCTTCACCCTACCAAACTATGATGTCTATCCAGGACATGGTCCAGCTACTACTATCGCTCACGAAAAGACCTTCAATCCTTTTTTCTAGTAAAATGATGACAATCAATAGCACAATTAAAGTAAACTATCCAGCAAATTTTTCTATTACAAAAGGCATCCCGTCAAGGTTTTCACACCTGATTGGATGCCTTTTTTCTGATTACTGACCTCTTTGCATTACCAAATAATCACGCGGTCTTCTGGTGAACGCCACATACCGTCGCCTTCTTTGACATCATAGGTTGTAAAGAAATCATCGAAGTTTGGTACTTGCACATTGACACGGAGTTTAGCTGGCGCGTGCACATCAACGCTAGCCAAAAGTTTCATAAATTCTGGGCGACCTTTCATGCGCCAGATACGACCGAAGTTGTAGAAGAACTCTTCTGCTGAGAAGTCTGGTTCTCTCTTAGCTGCTTCAAGCGCTGCAGCGATTCCTCCCAAGTCAGCCACGTTCTCTGACACAGTCAATTTACCATTAATGGTTGCTCCATAAGAATCCTGTCCATCAAATTGGTCAATGACTTTTTGTGTTTTCTCCTTGAAGGCAGCATAGTCGCTCTCTGTCCACCAATCCTTGAGACTACCATTTTCATCAAAGGAAGCTCCGTTGGTATCAAAGGCGTGGGAAATTTCATGGGCAATAACCGCCCCAATACCACCGTAGTTAGCAGAAGATGACTGATGCAAATCATAGAAAGGTGCCTGTAAAATAGCCGCTGGGAAGACAATCAGGTTCTTCTGAGGATTGTAGTAGGCGTTAACCATATGAGCAGGCATGCCCCATTCCTTGTAGTCTACAGGCTGGTTCCACTTGCTCCAACTGTGTTTGATTTCTACACGCGCAAAGGCTAGAGCATTGTCAAAAAGACTAGCATTTTCATCCACTACCTTGTCCTTGTAGCGTTCTGGCAATTCTTCTGGGTAACCAATATAAGGCTTGATGACATTGAGTTTAACAATGGCCTTGTCACGAGTTTCTGGAGTCAGCCAATCATTTTTAGCCAAGCGTTCCTTATAGACATCGATCATAGTAGCCACTTTTTTCTCTACGTCTGCCTTGGCCTCTGGAGAGAATTTTTCATGGGCATACCAGAGACCCAAGGCTTGTTTGAATGGACCCTGTGCTAGCTGGTAGGCTGCCTTGACCTTATCTTTGGCTTCTGGAACTCCAGAAAGTGCACGACTGTAGGCACCTGACAAGACACGGATTTCTTCTGTTAAATAGCTAGTTGAGAGATTGACAACACTCAAAATCAAGTTTGCCTTGAGGAGAGGCCAGGCCTCTTCACTATAAAATTGATCTGCTGCTTGCCAGAAACGTTCCTCGTCTACGATAACCTTGTCTGGTACTTGTCCAAGAACGGCTTGGAAGAAGTCATCCAAAGGTAGGGCAGGCGCGAATTTTTTGAAATCTTCGTAAGCATATGGATGGTAGAGTTTGGCATATTCTGAACTTTCTTCATTAGAGAGCACCACTGCCGCAACTCGACGGTCCAATTCTAATCTTTTTTCTAGCAAGTCTTCAGTTTCTTCATCAGAGAAATCATAAGCCTTGAGGAGATTGGCGCTGGTTTCTTTCCAAAGAGTCAAGAGTTCCTCACGTTGAGGATGGTCTTCTGCATAGTAGGTCGTATCTGGCAAAATCGTGCTTGGAGCGCTAGCCCACAAAACGTTGATTCTGGCATCCATAAAATCTGGTGATACACCAAAAGGAAGAAAGTTAGGTTTTCCAGCAAGTTCAAACTCTGCTAGTTTAGCTGTAAAATCCGCAAAAGTCTCCAATTCTTGGAATTCTTTAAGAAGTGGTAAGACAGGTGTGATATCGTCAGCTTCTCTCTTGTCAAAATCACGAACTAGACGGTGGTATTTGACAAAGTTTGCCAAGATAGCATCCTCAGGCACTTCTTCTCCTGCCAACCACTTGTCTGTTGTCGCCAACATCAAGTCTTCAATTTCCTGGTCTAAATCAACAAAACCTCCTGTTTGAGACTTATCTGCTGGGATTTCAGCTGTCTTCTGCCATTCTCCATTGATTGCATCATAAAAATCATCTTGATAACGTGTCATCTTGTTCTCGCTTTCATTTGTACTTGTTTTTAGCTTAACAAAAATTAACTGGGAATGCAATTAAAATACAAGATTAAAAGAACTTAAATATTTTACTGTTAATATTTTAATTTTTTGAAAAATTAACTTGACTTAATTTTTTTTTTAAGGTATATTAAGAGTCAGGAGGAATATAAGTTTATGATACGTATCGAAAACCTCAGTGTCTCCTATAAAGAAACGTTGGCACTTAAGGATATTTCACTAGTGCTCCAAGGACCAACAATTACCGGAATCATTGGTCCAAACGGTGCTGGGAAATCAACATTATTAAAAGGTATGCTGGGAATTATCCCACATCAAGGTCAGGCATTTCTCGATGACAAGGAAGTTAAAAAATCCTTACACCGAATTGCCTATGTCGAACAAAAAATCAATATCGACTACAACTTTCCCATCAAGGTCAAGGAATGTGTCTCGTTAGGACTCTTTCCCTCTATCCCTCTCTTTCGAAGTTTAAAGGCTAAACATTGGAAGAAAGTGCAAGAAGCCCTTGAAATCGTCGGCCTAGCTGACTACGCAGAACGGCAAATCAGTCAACTGTCTGGAGGTCAATTCCAGCGGGTCTTGATTGCCAGATGTTTGGTGCAGGAAGCCGACTATATCCTCTTGGATGAACCTTTTGTTGGGATTGACTCAGTCAGTGAGGAAATCATCATGAATACGCTGAGAGATCTGAAAAAAGCTGGGAAGACGGTTCTCATCGTCCACCACGACCTCAGCAAGGTTCCCCACTACTTCGATCAAGTCTTACTTGTTAATCGAGAAGTGATCGCCTTTGGTCCGACCAAAGAAACCTTTACCGAAACCAATCTAAAAGAAGCTTACGGTAATCGACTCTTTTTCAATGGAGGTGACCTATGATTGCAGAATTTATTGATGGATTGCAAAAATTCCATTTCCTACAAAATGCCTTGATAACAGCTATTGTCGTCGGGGTCGTAGCTGGAGCTGTGGGATGTTTCATCATTCTACGCGGGATGTCACTCATGGGAGATGCCATTTCACATGCTGTCTTGCCAGGTGTAGCCCTCTCCTTTATCTTGGGCCTTGACTTCTTTGTCGGAGCCATTGTCTTTGGATTGCTAGCTGCTATCATCATTACCTATATCAAGGGAAACTCGATTATCAAAAGCGATACCGCCATCGGCATTACCTTTTCTTCTTTCTTAGCCCTCGGTATCATCTTGATTAGTGTCGCTAAAAGTTCAACTGACCTTTTCCATATCCTTTTTGGTAATATCCTAGCCGTCCAAGATACGGATATGTTTATTACTATGGGTGTGGGGGCAGCCATTCTCTTGTTAATCTGGATTTTCTTCAAGCAACTCTTGATTACTTCCTTTGATGAACTCTTGGCTAAAGCCATGGGAATGCCTGTCAATTTCTATCACTACCTTCTCATGGTACTCCTGACTCTCGTGTCTGTGACAGCCATGCAAAGTGTCGGAACTATCCTGATTGTAGCCATGCTGATTACCCCAGCTGCAACTGCTTATCTGTATGCTAATAGCCTGAAAAGCATGATTTTCCTTTCCTCAACCTTTGGAGCTACTGCTTCAGTTTTGGGACTCTTTATCGGTTATAGCTTTAACGTTGCGGCAGGTTCTAGTATCGTGCTTACAGCCGCTAGTTTCTTTCTCATTAGCTTCTTTATCGCTCCAAAACAACGATATTTGAAACTGAAAAATAAACATTTGTTAAAATAAGGGGCAAAACCCCAATAAATTGGAGGATCTAATGAAAAAATTAGGTACATTACTCGTTCTCTTTCTTTCCGTCATTGCTCTTGTAGCATGTGCTAACGGAAAAAAAGATGCAGCTTCTGGTCAAAAACTAAAAGTTGTTGCTACAAACTCAATCATCGCTGATATTACTAAAAATATTGCTGGTGACAAGATTGATCTTCACAGTATCGTCCCTGTTGGTCAAGACCCACACGAATACGAACCACTTCCTGAAGACGTTAAGAAAACATCTCAAGCTGATTTGATTTTCTATAACGGTATCAACCTTGAAACAGGTGGCAATGCTTGGTTTACAAAATTGGTAGAAAATGCCAAGAAAACTGAAAACAAAGACTACTTTGCAGTCAGCGAAGGCGTTGATGTTATCTACCTTGAAGGTCAAAACGAAAAAGGTAAAGAAGACCCACACGCTTGGCTTAACCTTGAAAACGGGATGATCTTTGCTAAAAACATCGCAAAACAATTGAGCGCGAAAGACCCTAGCAACAAGGAATTCTACGAAAAAAATCTCAAAGAATATACTGATAAGCTAGACAAACTTGATAAGGAAGCTAAAGAGAAATTTAACAACATCCCTGCTGAGAAAAAACTTATCGTAACCAGTGAAGGATGCTTCAAATACTTCTCTAAAGCCTATGGTGTCCCAAGTGCCTACATCTGGGAAATCAACACTGAAGAAGAAGGAACACCTGACCAAATCAAGACCTTGGTTGAAAAACTTCGCCAAACAAAAACTCCTTCACTCTTTGTAGAATCAAGCGTGGATGACCGTCCAATGAAAACTGTTTCTCAAGACACAAACATCCCAATCTACGCACAAATCTTTACTGACTCTATCGCAGAACAAGGTAAAGAAGGTGACAGCTACTACAACATGATGAAATACAACCTTGACAAGATTGCTGAAGGATTGGCAAAATAATACTCAATGAAAAACGTCATTCTCTCATGAGCTGGCGTTTTTTTCTATGCCCACATTTCCGGTCAAATCATTGGAAAATTCCGACTGTTTCAGCTAAAATGGAAGAAAAAAGATTGGAGTATCCTATGGTAACTTTTCTCGGAAATCCTGTGAGCTTTACAGGTAAACAACTACAAGTCGGCGACAAGGCACTTGATTTTTCACTCACTACAACAGACCTTTCTAAAAAATCTCTAGCTGATTTTGATGGCAAGAAAAAAGTCTTGAGTGTCGTGCCTTCTATCGATACAGGTATCTGCTCAACTCAAACGCGTCGCTTTAATGAAGAACTGGCTGGACTGGACAACACGGTCGTATTGACTGTTTCTATGGACCTACCATTTGCCCAAAAACGTTGGTGTGGTGCTGAGGGAATTGAAAATGCCATCATGCTCTCAGACTATTTCGACCATTCCTTTGGTTGTGATTACGCTCTCTTAATCAATGAGTGGCACCTATTAGCACGCGCAGTCTTTGTCCTCGATACCGACAATACGATTCGCTACGTTGAATACGTGGACAATATCAACTCTGAACCAAACTTCGAAGCCGCAATTGCAGCTGCTAAAGCCCTATAGAAAAAATCCTCTGTCACAAAGAGTTCCTTGCTCTTTGAAACGGAGGATTTTTGTTTACTGATAAATGCAAATACAAGTTCAATCGGCTGAAAAACAACTACCTTACTCTATAGATTTCAAGGATTCAAGCATATCAACCTTTCTCAGATGATAATTGACAAAGAAACCAAGCAAGGTTAAAATGGTGCTTACTGCTGCCACTGGAATTACATAGACTTCCCAGCCTACCTGCGGATAAAAGAGAATAGTCGCAGGAGAAATCATTTGAATCAAAAATTGGTGTAAATAGAAACCAGATACCAGACCAAGTACGATTCCCACAAGAGACAAGACAATCGTCTCACGATAAATGTAGAGGGTGACTTCATTATTATGAAAGCCGAGAACCTTGATAGTGGAGAGTTCACGGATCCTCTCAGCTACGTTGATATTGGTCAAATTGTAGAGGATAACAATAGCCAACAGAACCGATACGATGACCAAGATGGTCATGGTCTGATTGAGTGAGCTGGCGACGGAGTCAAAGAGTCGAATAGCTGAAGCATTCTGGACAACGCTGGACACCGCAGATTGATTCATAAGTAAGCCGGCCTGTCTTTCGATACTAGTAGCACTGGTATCCCTTAACGAGACCAAATAAGTGTTGGCTTGCGGCACCTGTCCGTAAAGTTGCTCATAGCTAGCCTGACTCATATAAATAAAGTGACCAACGTAGTTCTCAGTAATAGCAGCGACCTTTAGCTCCTTACCTTCAATTTCTAAAGTTTGTCCAAGCTTGACACCTGCCAACTGGGCGAGTTTAGCTGTGATGACAACTCCATCTTTTAATGTCAACTCTTGCTGATGGTCTTGCAGATGAATAAAGGGAGTCAAATCCTCCTTCTCTGTCATCATAAGGGTAATAGTTTGAAGACCTGCCTTACCTTTGAAATCCTTGTCTAGCATCTTAGAATAAATTTTCTGGTAGGCTTGAATATCCTGCCCTTTCAACACTTCTTCCAACTCTGCCTTGTCTTGATTGGTCGCACTAGGATTTTCAGAAACAATCATTTGATACTGTTGAATTTGTTGAAACTGTCTAGACGGAACTCCTGCTACAGAGGATTGGATTCCCAAACCTGCAAAAAGCAGAGCTACAGAACCTGCCACACCAAATATTGTCATCAACATCCGCTGCTTATAACGGAAGATATTGCGGGCTGTTACCTTATGAGTAAAACTGAGACGACGCCAGATAAAACCGATACGCTCCAGTAAGATTTTAGCTCCTTTAACAGGCGGTTTAGGCAGTAAAAGCTGGGCTGCTTCGTCATGAAGTTCCCTACGAGCTACCAAGTAGGCTGGTAACACACTCGCCAACCAACTCAAGACAAGAGCCAGTAAGCTATAGGTCCAATAGAACTGAATCTGGGTTTCTCCCACCACCATGCCTTTTGTAATGACACTTGAAATCACACTGGCTAGTAAATAATGGCCAAGGATACTGCCTAGAGCCGTTCCGACAGTCCCAGCTACTAGACCGTAAAGGAGAAACTTGGCAATAATATCCTTGCTACGATAACCCAAGGCCTTAAAAATCCCTGCATGAGTTCGCTCTTCATCCACAAAACGAGTCATAGTTGTAAAGGTCACCATAGCTGCTACGGCATAAAGCACTACAGGAAAGATATTGCCCACTGCCCGAATACTGGCTGAAGCATTACTGTACATGAGGTAGCCTTGACCGCCAGGTATGGTCTGACGATTATATACTTGATACTTGGGCTCAACCAAATCATCCAAAACTTGCTGATGTTTTTCTAATTTTTCCTTTTCTTGGGCTAAATTTTGTTCAGCCTGCTTTAGTTTGTCCTCTTCCTTGCTCAATTCCTGCTTAGCTTGGGTAAGTTGAGCACTAGCCTGCTCTCTCTGAGCTTGAGGAAGCAAGGCTAGTTGACTTTCCTGAGCCTGTAAACGAGCTTGAGCAGCTACTAAACGACGCTTGCCTTCCTGCAGATTAGTCTCAGCCTTGTCAAGGGTCTCTTGACCTTTGTCTAGAGACTCTTGTCCTTCTTTTTTCAAGAGTTGCAGACGTGCCTTGCCATTATCTGACAAAGCTTGTTCAAGATCTTCCTGATGTTGCTTGGATTTCTCTTCATAAGCTGCTGAAAAAGCATTTAAGCCTGCTAAATCTTGATATTTCAAACGAACTATACTGTAGACTTTCTGATCAAACTGGCTAGGCAAAATCACCCCGTAAGCTGTCAGAGTCCCACTTCCACTTCCTGCGTAGCCCATATCTCGCTGAGAGAGGATTTCAGCTGAATCCACAAAACCAGTAATGGTATAAGTATGGTCTTTTAAAGAGGAATGATCCTCTTCTTTTTCTTTAAAACTAATCTCCTGTCCCACGCTGTATTGGCCTTGCAAATGAGTGGCCAAAGTGATTTCCTTGTCTGACTGAGGAAGTCGTCCCTCTCTTAGCTGAAAGGTTGAAATTCGCTCTGGTTTGGAGTACAGTCGAATGGCATCCTGCCCATTTTCCATAGTCACATCTGTCAAATAGCCAAACTCAACCTCTGCGCCCTCCGTCTGTTTTAGTTCTTCTTGATCTGCTTGATCCAAACCATAATTAGACATAACTGCCAAATCCAAGGTTTGAGCAGTTGTTAAATAAGCATTAGCTGTCGCCTCCATGTTGGGGCTAGTCACTTTGAGGCCTATTAAGGCTAGAGACCCTAACATCATCAAGGTTAAGATGGATAAAAAACGCCCCTTGGAGCCTGTGAAGGACTGAATTAAGTCCTTCCAATAGGTTTTTCGCTTAATCATGCTAGTACTCCAAACTGTCAATATCCTGAGGATGCTGGTTGATCACCACATCCTTGACACTGGCATCGTGCATATGAATCACGCGATCAGCAATGGGCGCCAAAGCTCCATTGTGAGTCACGATAATCACCGTCGCTCCCTTTTGACGAGACATATCTTGGAGAATTTTCAAAACCTGCTTGCCCGTCTGATAATCCAAGGCTCCAGTAGGTTCATCACAAAGAAGGATTTTAGGATTTTTGGCTACTGCGCGTGCAATGGAGACTCGCTGTTGCTCCCCTCCAGAAAGCTGGACTGGAAAATTATTGAGACGATGAGCCAGACCTACATCTGTCAAGACCTGTTCAGGATCCAAGGCATCTGTCACGATTTCTGAAGCCAACTCCACATTTTCCTTAGCAGTCAGATTGGACACTAGATTGTAGAACTGAAAAATAAAACCGACATCATTGCGGCGGTAATTGGTTCTCTGGTGGGAACTATAGCCTGCAATATTGGCACCATCAATCCAGATTTCCCCCTCGTCATTGGTATCCATTCCCCCAAGAAGGTTAAGAACCGTTGACTTGCCTGCACCAGACGCACCTAGAATAATAACCAATTCACCCTTTTCAATCTCAAAATTCACATCACGATTGGCCACAATCTCCGTGTCCCCAACCTGATACCGCTTGTAACAGTGTTTCATCTCAATATAAGCCATCAGACCCACCCTCTCTCAAACAAATTACTTCATATTACCATTATAACGCTTTTTCAACTAGTTGGAAACTGCTTACATTCTCAAATCCTTATTAAAAGGCAGTCTCAAACTACTGCCTTCTATCACCTTCTTAAAAATAAAATTGAACCAGATCACCTTCTGCTGTCGCTACTGAAATACAATCTTTCTCTATGCATTTCGCTTTTATTTTTTCTTGATTCACTTCAATCACACTCTTCTCAATATCTGGATAAGAAACTCGCAAATCTCCTCCACTCCTTGATAAAATGGTCAACTGTAAAAGTTTTTTATCCTCCCACCTCATGCTCACTTCAAAATGTCCACGTGCCACTAAGCCTGAAACATAACCTGTTGACCATGCATCGGGAAGGGCAGCTAGAGGTACCAGATAAGCTGCATGAGACTGGAGTAACATTTCTGCCATGCCACTAGTAGCACCAAAATTACCATCTATCTGAAAAGGAGGGTGACTACACCAAAGATTTGGCAAGGTGGATGACTTTAACTGCTCTGCTAATAATTTATGGGCTCGATTGCCATCTCCTAGACGCGCCCAAAGATTGATCTTATTGGCCTTGGACCAGCCTGTGCCGCCATCTCCACGATCATTGAGGCTAGCACGCGCCGCTTCAAGATAGTCTTGTCCCTTATGACTAAAGAGATTTCCAGGATAGAGTCCCACCAGATGGGAAGCGTGCCGATGCTGGGCCTCCACTTTCTCATTTTGAAAATACTGCTCTTCCTCCTCATACCACTCCCTGATTCGACCAGATTGAGTGATTTGAAGAGGATTAAGCAAGTCAAACTTCTCCTTGATCTCAGTCAACAAAGCCTCATTCAGTCCCAATTCCTGAGCAGCCTGAATAAAATCATGAAATAACTGCCAAATCAGAGATTGGTCATAGGTATTGCCAATCGAAATCGGCCCATGTTCTGGAGAATAAGACGGAGAAGACACCCAACGCTGCGCCTGCTGATCCTTATGTAAAAAGGCATTCCAAAAACGCACCGTTTCCCTCAACATGGGATAAATTTTCTCCCTGAGATAGTCTTGGTCCCTGTAAAATGAATAGGCCTCATAAACAGTTTGCATCATCCACGCATTGGCAGCTGGTGACCAACCCCAATAGTAATCCCAACCAGGTGCTGTCCAACCAAAGGGAGTCGCTTGAGTATGGACCAACCAACCATTCTCCTCCCCTTCCTGAGAGACGATTCCTGCATACCTTGCAGCCGCTAGACGACCATAGACACGCAAATCATCGATATAGTTGATGACCGGAAAGGCCGTCTCTAGGAGATTAGTAACATAGGCTGGCCAATAATTCATCTGCAGATTGACATTTAAGTGATAGTCCGAATTCCAAGGAGGATTATCGACCGCATTCCAGACTCCTTGTAGGTTAGCTGGTAGAGCATCTGGACAATCTCTGGAAGAACTAATCAATAAATACCGTCCATACTGGAAGAACAGCTCCTCCAAAGCCTGCCCCTCTTGTGGCTTATAATTTTTTAACAAATCATCTGTAGTGGATGCGTCAACATCAGACCCCAAATCCAATTGAACACGTTGGAATAAGGCTTGGTAGTCCTCAATATGCCTTGATTTCAATTGGGCATAGCCCTTTTCTTTAGCTGTGTCCACCAAGTCTATCACCTGTTGCTCTAAATCTAGTTTCTTGCGATAATTGCTAGCAGGATTTTGGGCAAAATCCGTCTTAGCTACCAAGAAAAGATTGGCATAACTGGCTCCTGATATCTGAACCTTATCTGACCTGACTCTAATGTCTCCATCCGTTTGCCAAGCTAGATAACTAGCAAACTGCAGGTCATTATCCTTAACTCGCCCCTTCATCAAGATATGAGAATCAGTGATATCCAGCTGACATTCCTTGTAATCAGATTTTTCCTGCTCATACTTTCCATCAGAAGCCAAATCACGACTTAGCGACAGTTCTATAGTAAAATCTAGAGTTTCCGACCCTTCCTTAGTAAAGCGCTGAACCAAGAGATCATCTGGAAAACTGGCAAAGGCTTCACGTTCAAATCGCGTTCCCTTATAGGCATAAGAAGTCGTCGCAAGCGCCTTACTGATATTCAGCTGTCTCTGGTAATCCGTCACCTGAGACAAAGTCGTGCCTTGCTGGCTGAACTCAATGAAAATATCTCCAAAGGACAGATAGGTCCCATATTGACTCGTTTGGGGCCCAACTAGGTGCTGTTCAGCTAGTTCCTTAGCCCGATTGTAATCTCTCTTTCCCAAAGCCTGCCGAATCTCAGCTAAAAAACCATACTGGTCCTGAAGATTTCCACCCTGATAATCTGAACTATCAGGAAGTGGACCACCAGACCAGAGACTTTTTTCATTAAATTGAATCCGCTCAGCCCCTATAAGCCCAAAGACTTTAGCTCCTAAAGAACCATTGCCTAGCGGTAAGGCCTCTTCTTCCCAGCCCTTATATGTTGTTGATGCTGGTTGCTTGTAGGCCAATACATAATCTTGTTTTTTATTCCTTATCATACTACCATACTAACATAAAAAGCCTAGAAATCAATTCTAGACTTACATTTTTTTATTTTCCAAGGTAGTATTCAGAAACAACGTTCAATTTTTCGTCAAATTCGAATACCAATGGTGGGAAGTTAGGGATTTCCACGTCCATGATCTCGTCATCTGACAAACCTTTGATGTGTTTTACAAGGGCACGGATTGAGTTACCGTGAGCTCCTACAAATACGTTTTTACCATCTTTAAGAGCTGGAGCGATTTTATCTTCCCAGAAAGGAAGGGCACGTTCCAAAGTCACTTTCAAGTTTTCAGCATCTGGAATAACTGAGTCGTCAAGTGAAGCGTAACGACGGTCTGTGTGAGCTGAGTGCTCATCATCACGGTCCATGTTTGGAGGCAATACATCGTATGAACGACGCCAGATATGAACTTGCTCATCACCAAATTGTTCAGCAGCTTCAGCTTTGTTTTTACCAGTCAAACCACCATAGTGACGTTCGTTCAAACGCCATGATTTTTCAACTGGAACCCACAATTGGTCAGAAGCTTCAAGAGCCAAGTTAGTTGTTTTAATCGCACGTTTCAATACTGAAGTGTAAGCTTGGTCAAATTCGATACCAGCTTCTTTGATCAATTTACCAGCGTCAATCGCTTGTTGTGTACCTTTTTCAGACAAATCAACATCAGCCCAACCAGTGAAAAGGTTAGCTTTGTTCCATTCAGACTCACCGTGGCGAGCAAAAACCAATTTTACCATTAGATGGATTCTCCTTTAAATTTTCCGAGGTTTTCCCTCGTTTATCTATTCTATTTTACACAATTTTTCACAAAAAAGCTAGTCAAAACCAAAAAGGAAAGGACTGTTTGACAATCACATTGTTTTTGGTTGTTTCTATTCTATCTTCATTATTTAACCTTTAAAAAACACCCCAATTTCTAACATTTGGGGTGTAATTTAACCAATTATTCTCAATTACTACAAAAAAATTTCTATCTTACTGTAGTTGAGATGTCAAAGTTTTCAACTGTTTTTGCAAATTGTCTCTAAAGTCTTTCAATTGTTGAGACAATTTTGATTTATCATCTTCCTTGATCTCAGTTGATCCTAGCAAATCATATATTTTTTTCTGCGCATCGAATAATTTTTGAGTTGACTCTTTTAATTTGGTAAACGACTCATTATTTTCCATAGCTGTGCCTTTGAAACTTTCCTCAGCTTTAGTAAAATAATCATCAAAAATCTTTTTATAAAGATCTATATAATCTGCATAAGTACGTATTGATTCAATCGCATCGTCTGTTACAACCGGTGTATCAAGAGTGATTGTTTCTTTTGAGGTATTAGATGTTACTACTGTCTTCTCATCATTACTTGTTGAAGTAGTCTTTGAATTTTGTACTCCACATGCAACGAGAAGAGAAACAGATAATAGAACTATTCCTAGACCGATAAACTTTTTTGTTCTTTTCATGCTAAAATACCTTTTATTCTTCTGATTTGAATTTCTTCAATGTTCCAAGGAATAGAGATCCTCCGATAATGGCAAGAATCCCCCCAACCCATCCTAAGAATGGAATGAGACTAACTCCACCAGAAACAATCATTAATACAGACGGAGCTGCACCTACACGATTATCTCCTTTATAGTAAACAATAGCAATGATACCAAGAACAAGATTTGCAATCTTCAAGGCATTCAAGAGTAAGGCAACACCTGAAACAGCCCCTGCAGTAGCTCCTCCATTAAGAGTTGTAGCAGCTGTATTCACCGCTGTTCCCAACAAGACAAAAGGACCAATAAGAAGTAAAATTCCTCCCACAAGACCGACGATACCACTAATTAAAGCAAGTGTTTTTGATTTCATAATAAAATCTCCTTTTTATTTTTTTCAAATAAGATTGTATCATATTTGCTTAAAAAAAAAAAAAAAGCATTTTCTGATATTATAAAATAAAAATTTGCATAATATGAAATAAAATATCATACTGTTCAGAAATTAAAAAGCATTCTACAAATTTATTGTTGTAAAAATATTACACAATTTACCAATCTTATCCCTAATATCAAATTCGTATTTTATCTTACTGCTGTTAGTTTGCTAAGTTTCTCTTTGATTCTTATTGACACTCTTCGAAAATCTCTTCAAACCACGTCAGCGTCGCCTTACCATATGTATGTGACTGACTTCGTCAGTCTTATCTACAACCTCAAAACAGTGTTTTGAGCAGTCTGCGGCTAGCTTCCTAGTTTGCTTTTTGATTTTTATTGAATATGAGTATACAAAGTCACACCTGGCAAATTTTCAAAATAAATAAAAAGGCATCATATCAGGTGTTCAAAACGTGATACAATGCGTTTTATAGTCTATAAGATTAGTTGTCTTTTCTTCTCAAATTGAGTTTTCTCTAGATTTTTCAACCTTATTTCTCTTCAAATCCTTCTGCGACTGCGTCCGCAAAGTTTTCTTCTACGATGCTTGCACAGTGGTCACAGATGACTGCGTGGTAGCTACGTTCTGCTGTTGTTGGGTCGATACGACGGCAACGGTCACATACTTCACCTGCAGCGCGTTCAACTGTGAAGGCAACATCTTCGAAGCTTACGGCAGTTTCTGGAGCTGGTCCTTCTGCCATGGTCAAGTCTGACACAATCAAGAGTTGAGCTACATTGCTGTTTACTGCTTCAAGTAAAGTTTTCACCACTTCATTTGGATAAACTATCAAGTGAGCTTCAAGTGATTTACCGATTACTTTTGCATTACGAGCTTCTTCCAAGGCTTTTTGAGCTTGTCCGCGGAAGTCCATGAAGGCAGCCCATGTATCCAAGATTTCTTCCTGATTAGCAAAAGTTTCTGCTTCTGGCAATTCTGACAATTGAACGAAGTCTTCTGCTTCAAACTCAAGGTATGACCAGATTTCTTCCGCAGTGTGAGGAAGGATTGGTGTCAAGAGTTTAGTGATTTTCACAAGAATGTCATAGAAAACAGTCTGCATTTGACGGCGTTCCAGTGATTTGGCACCTTCGATGTAAACAACATCTTTGGCAAAATCAAGGTAGAAGGCTGACAAATCAACGTTGATAAAGTTCACCAAGGCCTTGTAGATTGTCAAGAATTCAAAGTTAGCATAGGCATCACGAATGGTCTTGACAAGCTGGTTAAAGCGAATAGTCATGTACTTATCAACTGAGCGAAGCTCTTCGTAAGCGACTGCATCTTGAGCTGGGTTAAAGTCAGATGTATTGGCAATCAAGAAACGAAGGGTGTTACGGATCTTGCGGTAAGTTTCAGAGACTTGACTCAAGATATCCATAGAGATACGCACGTCGTTGCTTGAGTCAACACTTGTTACCCAGAGACGCAAGATTTCCGCACCAAATTGTTTTTCAACATCACTTGGGGCAATGGTATTTCCAAGAGATTTGGACATCTTCTCACCTTTACCATCAAGGGCAAAACCTTGTGACAAGATTTGTTTGTAAGGTGCTACGCCATGGTTAGCAACTGATGTGATGAGTGAAGAGTTGAACCAACCGCGGTATTGGTCAGAACCTTCTAGGTAAAGGTCTGCTGGGTAAGTCAACTCAGGACGGTTTACCACAACTCCATTCCATGATGAACCTGAGTCAAACCAAACGTCCATGATATCAGTTTCTTTTTTGAACTCGCCATTTGGTGAACCTGGATGAGTAAATCCTTCTGGTAAGAGGTCTTTGGCATCACGTTCCCACCAAATGCTTGAACCATGTTCCTCAAAGAGTTGAGCTACATGCTCAATAGTTTCAGCTGTCATAATCGCTGTACCGTCTTCAGCGTAGAAGATTGGAAGTGGAACACCCCAAGCACGTTGACGAGAGATGACCCAGTCGCCACGGTCACGAATCATATTGTAAAGACGGACTTTACCCCATTCTGAGTGGAATTTCACCTTTTCAATTTCGTCCAAGATTTCTTGGCGGAATTTAGAAACTGAGGCAAACCATTGTGGTACTGCACGCCAGATGATTGGTTTCTTGGTACGCCAGTCAAATGGGTATGAGTGAGAGATTTCTTCTTGGGCAAGAAGGAGGTTACCAAGTTTTCCAATAACAGTTGGAACTACCTTTTCATAGAATTGACCTTCAAACTCAGGACCAGCATTAGCCATCATGATACCACGTTCGTCAACAGTCACTGCTACTTCAAGACCATTAGCAATACCAACATTGTAGTCGTCCTCACCAAAACCAGGGGCGGTATGGACAATACCTGTACCAGAGTCTGTTGTAACGTGATCACCAAGGATCACCAATTCATCTACAGCTGTATCCCATGGATGTTCTGTTACGATGTGGTTGAGTTCTTGACCACGGTAAGTTGCCAAAACTTGAACATCAACCCAGCCAAATTTCTCAGACAAGCTAGTCAACAATTCTGCAGCAACGACAAACTTACGAGTTTCACCAGCAGGTTGAACCAAGACGTAATCAATATCTGCACCAACAGTCAAACCACGAGAAGCTGTGATGGTAAATGGAGTAGTTGTCCAGACAACGATGTAAGTATCTGTATCTAGAACACCTTTGCCATCTTTGACCTTATTGGCATAGTAAAGGGAAGTTGAAACCAAGTCATGGTATTCAATCTCTGCTTCAGCAAGGGCAGACTCAGATGACCAAGACCAGTAAACTGGCTTGGCACCACGGTAGATATAACCTTTATTAGCCATCTCACCGAAGACACGGATTTGAGCTGCTTCATAGTCAGGAGTCAAAGTCACATATGGATTTTCCCAGTCACCAGAAACACCCAAACGTTTAAAGTCTTCACGTTGTTTATCTACTTGAGAAAGAGCGTATTCACGGCAAAGTTTCAAGTACTCAACCAAGTCCATTTCTTTACGTTTGACACCTTGTTTTGCCAAAACTTGCTCGATTGGCAGACCATGAGTGTCCCAACCCGGGATAAATGGTGCGTAAAAACCTGACATTGATTTTGAACGAACAATGATATCTTTTGAAATCTTGTTCATAGCGTGTCCAACATGGATATTTCCGTTCGCGTATGGAGGGCCATCATGCAAGGTGAAATGAGGTTTTCCTTGGTTCAATTCTTGACGACGTTGGTAAAGTTTTGCATCTTCCCATTCCTTTTGCCAAACTGGCTCTTTGGTAGGAAGGCCTGCACGCATTGGGAAAGCTGTTTTCCCAAGATTAAGGGTATCTTTGAGTTTCATGGTATCTCCTTTATAAATAATAACAAATTAAAAACCACGACTGCCAAAAAGGACGAAAATCGTGGTACCACCTTTATTCGAAAAAAGACTCAGCTTTTTTCCTCTTATCCCGTAACGTGGGAAACGTCAAATCTTACTCCATTCAGATTTGAGTTTTTGAGAGGATAACCTTATCATTAGGGATTACAGGACTCACACCATCTCCTGCTCGCTGGAAATATAAGGATAAGATATTGTTCTCAGAATATTTCTTATAAAATTGTAACAGATTCTTGCGGTGCCACAAAACCTGGTTCTGAGTTTACAGCTTCAGTAGCTGGTGTTGGGCCTGAGTAATGGCTTGGGACTACTTCTGGTTCTTCGTACATTGGACCAACTGGATGAGCAGGCTCTTCTTCAACTTGAGGACTCACTACAGGAGTTGGATTTTCCACTTCCTGTTTAGCCTGAGCTTCAAATTCAGCCAATTCTTTATTGGCTGCCTCAATACGAGCTTGTAACTCTGCCATTTCTGCTTGAGAGAACTGACGTGTCATATCAATTGGTTCTTCCTCAACTGGAGCTGGAATCGGTTCTCCAAGTACTTCGCTAACCACTTCTTTAAAGGCTTCATCACTGGTTTGAAGATAAGTAGCCGTTGGGCGGAGAATATCTTCCCAATCTGAAGATTCAACAATAGCCAACTGACTCTCAATTGTAGATTTGAGACGTTGGTGGAAGACACGGCTCTTGTTCTTCAATTCTTCGGTTTCAACAGCAACTTTCTTAGCATTGTCTGTTGCTTGACGAAGAATCTCGTTTGCCTTATATTTAGCTTCTTCCAACAAGCGTTGCGCATCTTGCTCTGCTTGGTGAACGATATTGTTTGAACGTTCATGTGCCGCTTGTTTCACTCGCTCAGCTGTGTCTTGGGCAATCAATACAGACTGACTCAATGAATCTTTCATTTCATCAAAATAAGACAAACGTTCTTCTAAACTCTTAATACGCAAATCTTTATCATGATTCGCACGAACAAGATCTTCGTAATCACGAACCACAATATCTAAAAATTCATCGACTTCTTCTGGATCAAAACCTCTGAATCGAGTTCCAAAGGTTTTGTCCTTTATTTCTAATGATGTAATTGGCATTCTATTCCTCACTTACTTATTAATAACTGGACGGTTATTTTTTTCTTCTCTTTTTTTGTTTGTCCCTTATCTTGAAGCAATCTCAAGCGCCCAAATTTTCTCACACTAATCAAGTCTCCAACTTGAACAATATAATCTGATTTGTCTACCACATGATAATTTACTTGGACAAGTTTCTTTTCAATCAACTGGTTTGCTTGATTCCTAGATAGTTTCAAAACATTTGATAAAAGAACATCTAATCTAAAACTAGACACACATAAATCCAGCTCTCGATACTGTTCTAGCTTATCTATTTTCTCGGTGAAAGGACGTTCCTCCAGCGAAACAGGTATACGGCCAATTTTCTTTAATCCATCTTGAAATAGAAGAAGAAACTGCTGATTAATCATAATCTGCGCTCGTTCTTCATCTACTAGGATATCTCCAAAAAGTTTCCGTTCAATCCCTAATTGATTGATGACTGTCCCTAAAATCTTAGCATGCGTTAAGTGTTCAAATTTATTGGAATACACAATTTCTTGGAGGGATATTTCAAAATCTGAAAACTCTGGCTGGAAATAATCTGGGTATAATAAAACTCGAACATACTCACTCGAGACAAATTCCCCACTACTGCTACAAGCAAGACCATAGGTTTTGGCCAAAATTTTTAATAGCTTCTCCTGATGAGGATTGATAAAAGGAGTTAAAAAAGGAGCATAGCTATCTTCTACCTTCTTTATCCATTCCATTCCCTTGTCAAGAAATGGACGATCTTCTATGGAGAAATGCTGGTAAATCCCTTTATTCATCCTATCATCGCCAGAAAACGGACTAGGTTTTCTCCTAAAAATCGAATCAAAACAATCGCAACCCAAACAGATAAATCAAGACCTGCTATCTGTAAAGGCAGGCGTTGCAAAGGAGCAAGCACTGGTTTTACCAATACTACAATCCAACGACCCAAACTTGATTCGTAGGCGCCTGGAAACCAAGACATGACAGCAAAGGCTACCAAAATCAGGGAGTAAATATCCACTGCATTATAAATCAGACGAATTAAAAAAATCATTATCGTACTCTATTTCGCTTCATATCAAAGCCAAACTCACCATTTTGTTCTTCATCTGGTAAACGGATATCTTCAACATTGACAATAACATTCACTGGTGTTAACAGATACATAGTAGATGCTACCTTTTTCAGATTTCCAGCTAAAACATGACAAGCTCCATCCAAATAGTCCAAACAACGACGGGCCTGCACCTCTGTCATATATTGAAAATCAATCAAGATACTTTCGTTTCCTGCCAATAAATCAACAATTTCTGTTGCGTCTTCATATTTTCTAGGATAACGAACATCTATAATGACCTTATCCGTTGCACGCTGACTCTGATTTGCCAATTCCTGTTGTCTTGCATGCAGTCTGGTGATATTGCTATCTTTTGCACCAGCAGACTGTGAAGGTTGATTCATTGGGAGAGCCGGTTCCTGTGAAGAATTTACTGGAGTAAACACAGGCTCATCTCTTTTTTCATAAGGGAGACTTGAATCCTCATCCTCCGTAAAATAATCTATAAATCTATCGAATCTATCTTTTAAAGACATGGTTCTCTCCTACTTAAAAAATGATGTACCTATACGAACAAAGGTGGAACCGAATTGAATCGCTTCTTTATAATCACGACTCATTCCCATACTTAACTCGGTCATAGGCATATTTGGAATTTGTTTCTCTTGAATTTCTCTTTGTAAATCTTGGGTTGCCTTGAAAATCTCTTTCAACTGCTCACTGCTAGCTTCAAAGGGTGCCATCGTCATTAAACCAACATATTCAATCTTATCTAGTCTGGCTAACTCTGGCAAGATTTCCAGCAGTTCCTCTCTCGAAAATCCGTGTTTACTTTCTTCTTTAGAAATATTTACTTGAAGGAAACACTTGATGACTCGGTCACTTCTTTTTTGTATTTCCTCTGCTAGCTTGACGGAATCCAAGGCATGGAAATAATCGACAAATTGTATGACCTCTTTCACCTTACGTCTTTGCAAGGTACCAATCAAATGCCAAGTCACATCTCGATCTTTTAAAGCTTCATATTTTTCCAGAAACTTATCTACACGATTTTCACCGATATGATGAACACCTAGCGGAAGCAAGGCTTCCGCTGTCGGTACATCTACATACTTGGTAACTGCAATGACAGAGACTGAACCACTCTCTCGATGAGCACTCAGACTAGCCTCTGCAACTTCTCGAAAAACAAGTTCTGTATTTTCTTTTACATTCATTTACTTAACGATTTTTGAAAAATGGAGGTGTATCCAATTCATCTTCATCTTGTGATGTTGGGGCTTCAAAGCGTTCAACTGGAGAAACGACTGAATCTGTTGTACGAACAATCGATTCACGACGAAGATCCCAATCACCAAAAGCAGATGCTTGAGTTGGTTCCAAACGACGTGGATTTTGTTTTGGCAATTCAGCTGTTTCTGCCATATCAAAATGACGATCAAAGCCATGTGAATGAGCTGGTTTCATTGTCTCACGGTAGTTAGTAGCAGATCTAGCTTGTGGAGCCACAACCTTTTCTACGCGGTCTTGACGAACACCCGTTGCGACAACTGTTACACGAATTTCATCACGCATACTTTCATCAATTGAAGTACCGAGCCAGATGTTCACTCCTTGTCCTGCTGCTTGGTTGACAATTTGTGAAGCCTCTTCTGCCTCAATCAAGGTTAAGTCGAGACCACCAGTTACGTTGACAATCACATCTTCTGCTCCATCAATTGTTGTTTCAAGAAGTGGAGAGTAAATTGCCTTACGCGCTGCTTCAACAACACGTTCTTCTCCACTACCGATACCAATCCCCATAAGAGCATTTCCTTTATTTGCCATCACCGTTTTCACATCGGCAAAGTCAAGGTTAATCAATCCTGGATTGGTAATCAAATCGGTAATTCCTTGAACACCTTGACGAAGAACGTTATCTGCTTCGCTAAGAGCCTCCAAGAGCGGTGTTTTCTTATCAACAATTTCAAGCAAGTTGTTGTTTGAAATAATCAATAGAGTATCTACATGCTCACGAAGTTGGTTGATTCCTTCAACAGCAAATTGTCCACGCTTGCTTCCTTCAAAACCGAAAGGACGTGTTACAACACCAACTGTAAGAGCACCCAAATCTTTGGCGATACGAGCAATAACAGGAGCAGCTCCAGTTCCAGAGCCTCCTCCCATACCAGCAGTGATGAAGACCATATCTGCACCACTGATAGCTTCCGTCAGTGTTTCTTCGCTTTCTTCAGCAGCTTTACGACCAACCTCAGGTTGACCTCCTGCACCCAAACCGCGAGTCAATTTAGGGCCTAACTGAATAACAGTCTCAGCTTTTGTACTGCTCAATGCTTGTACATCTGTGTTTGCTGCGATAAATTCTACGCCTGTAACACCTTCGTCGACCATGCGGTTGATGGCATTGCCACCGCCTCCACCGACACCAATTACTTTAATCACTGCACCTTGAGCAGCAGCTGTATCAAATGAAAATGTCATAATTTATTTTTCCTCTTTATTCGTCAAACATGCTTCCGATCAAGCCACGGAAACGATCTGCTAATTTCGGTTTATTTTGTGAAGCTTGTTGGAAATCCGCCATTGGTTCTGTAGGAGCCACCGGCTCTACTTCTGGAGCAGGAGCTGGCTGAACAGGCGTTGATTGTACAAACTGAGCTGTTTTCTGAATCATTCCCCCAAAACTAATTGGTTGATGAGTCAGAGCAACTTCACCCTTGACTGCTCGTTGAGCCAAAAGATTGACTTCTGTCAATTGTCCAGCGAATTCTGATAAACTAATCACATGCGCAAAGGCTGGATTACGGATACCAACTTGATTTGGAACATAAAGCTTGACACGGACGCCAAATACTTCCTGAGCAAGTTCAACCATACCTGGTAAAATGGCATTCCCACCGATTAAGACAATACCACCAGGGAGGTCCAATAGACGTCTTCTATCTAATTCTTGCTTGATTTGTTCAAAGATATGCTTGATTCGTGCGGAAATAATCTCTGACAAGTAATCTTCTGTCACTTCAACAGGTTCTACTTCCCCAATAACCTCTACTTGGAAGGTTTCTTTACTTGCAAGAGGAGGATAAGCCTCTCCATAGTTTAATTTCAAACCTTCAGCCAACTTCTGAGAAGTTTTCAAGACTTTAGAGATATCCTTAGTTACATAATCTCCACCTTCTTGGAGAATATTGGTGAACTGAAGTTCTTGGTTACGGATTGTAGCGACAGTCGTTTGACCTGCCCCCATATCAATCACTGTAGCACCAAATTCACGTTCACCTTCGTTCAAAACTGATTGAACCATTGCTAGTGGTGAAATGATAATATTTTCAACCTGAACACCTGCACGCTCAACCGTCTTACGCAAATTGTGCAAGATAGTACGAGGTCCTGTATAAAGCAGACCACGCATTTCAAGGCGAACCCCCATCATGCCACGTGGGTCACGAATCCCTTGGAAACCATCCACAATAAATTCTTCAGGAATAAAGGTAATGACTTCACGGTCAGGTGTCATACTCTTTGTCAAAGCTGATTTGACAACATTTTCAACATCTTGATCCGTAATTTCCTTGGTATCAGATGTTACTGGAATCATCCCTTGAGTTGGTTCTACCTGCAAAAGATTACCAGGCAAGCCGACATTCACTGATTTAATCGAAATGCCTGCCTTTTCTTCTGCTTGGGAAATAGCTGATTTGATAGCAGTTGCTGCTGCATCAATATCAACAATAATTCCATCCTTTACACCTTTACTTTTGGCATTACTCACGCCAATTACATTTAATTCACCATTTCTCTGCTCGGCTACAAGCACCTTGACAGAGCTTGTTCCAATATCTAGACCTGTAAAAAAGCCTTCTCTAGCCATTACATCGCATCCTCTCTATCTTCCAAGTTTCGCACTTCGTATTATTCCATAGCTAAACATAGGCATAGCTATTCACAGAATATTATAACACAAAAAATCTAATTGTGCTTAGTTTTTTCCTAAATTTACTTGCTATTTTTTCACTTTTGCTCATCAAGTTTTTTTATTTTCCAAACAAATTATAAAAAATCAGAGTTATGAAAAAAGAAAGCTCATTTCTAAGCTTTCTTTGCAATCATTTTTTCTGCTTCTTGTGCTAAAAATAGTTCCAAAATTTTCTTTGTCAACGTAATCGCCGCTGACAAGGCCAGAGAAACGATTAAATAATTAGCTACTAAGCCATGGTCTCCAACCAATGGTGGTTTTGTCAGGAATCCGTAATCTCCACCTGTTACTAAATTGACCACAAAAATCAAGGCATTTAGTCCAAAGGTCATGAGAAAAATTCCCTTCACATCCAGCAATCGCGCATTATACTGTCTCAATAGATAAACTAGAGAGTTCCCCAAGAGAGCTAAGTGGCCAAAGATAAAGGATAAAATCGCAATATGTGGGAAAGGATAGGCATCTGGCACTGGATAAACAAAGGCCGCTAATGTCCCAAATGTCCCTAGCAATGCAAAATACTGCCTATATTTGGACTGACCAGGAAGCAAAAGTACCACAAACATGGCCATACGACAATGGTAAAAGGGTAAGCTTTCTGACAGTGGCATATGATTGGCCCAGTACCAACCATAAAGGAGGATCAACTGAACCGCCTGCAAGATTTGGAAAAATCGTTGGTAAAGCTTCTTTTCACGATAGCGATAGGCTGTATAAAAGGTCAAGGCTAAGAGCGTAAATAGGCTAACATACCAAAAAAGATCAAACTTGGGTGGCTCGCTTGCCTGAGTCGTAAAGAAAATATCCCATAAATTCATCTAGTCTTCCTCATAATTCAAAATTTTCCTGCATATTATTATACCATGCTACTTAAGAAAAATGAATTTAAAAACACGATAATCATCTTCTTAGTCAAGATATTGCTCCCTCTGACCTTGATAAACCTGCCAAAGAATCTCTATTTGCTCCTTGGTAATGCGTTTTTCAGATAAGGCTGGTAGTTGGTCAATGGCAAAAAATTGAAGGTCAGCAATTTCTTGATTTTCTTGGAATTGTCCATCAAGAAGCTTACATTCAAAAACAAACTTTGCATATTGCTTGCTCTGTAGTTGGAAACGATTGGTATCAAAAACAGCTAGTAGTCTTTCAACTTTAGCTTCAAAACCGGTTTCTTCTTCAATCTCCTTGAGAATATTTTCTGTTGGAGAATAGCCAACCTCACCAAAGCCACCTGGCAAAGCCCAATCATTCTCTCCTTGTCCCCTAACCAGACAAATCTTTTCGTCCTCAACAATCCAAGCACGGACGTCCATTAACGGAGTTGCATAAGCGGAAGTTGGCTTCAAAACTTCTGCCACTTCGTCGGCATCAAGGTCTGATGCTTGATTCAACATTTCAGATAACAGACTTCGCAAGTCTTCATAGCGCTCACGGTCAAAAGGATCCTTTGTAAAGGTTAAGCCAGTATCTGTAAGGGCAATCATTCTTTGCAGATACTTAACAAAATCACTAGCATTCATTTTCTAAACTTTCTACCAACTTGGCTAGATTCATAGAATTGGAGCCTTTGAGCAGGATTTGGTCGTGGGCTCCAAGGCTTTCTTTAACCTGCTTAACTAGGTCTTCAAATTGGTCCTCGTCAGCTGTTTTTTTGAAGTAGTAAACTTGGCCGATTGGGAACATTTGACTGGCGAGTTGAGCCAATTCTGCGATATCTTCTCCATAAAAAATAACAGTATCAAGCACATCTGGCGAGAGGCTCAAAATCATCTGGTTATGGAGTGGAACAGACTGGTTACCAAGTTCCTTCATATCCGCCAAGACAGCAATTTTTTTGCCCCCTTCATTGGCTGGAATGGCAGAGAAAGTCTCCAAAATCAGCTTCATAGCAGTTGGATTGGCATTATATACGTCAGACAAAACATCTGCTCCATTGGCTGCTTTCTTCCATTCGGTACGGTTACGCGTCAATTCAAGATTTTGGAAGGCATTATGAATCTGCTCCTCAGTGACTCCCTCTTGCAGGGCAACATAGGATGCAATCATAGCATTGGTGGCATTGTACTTACCTGTCACTGGTAAATCAAGGGCTTGTTCCAAGAAACTAGCCTTAAAGGTCAGACTATCCTTGCGCTCAATCAAGTCTGTGATTTCCAGCTCTGCTCCTTGGCCAAAACGAACCACCTTTTTATCAGTTGGCAAGTAGTCCTCTACAATCGGATCTGCTGGCGCTAGGAGCAAAGAACCTGAAGCCATACCGTCTGCAATTTGCATTTTTCCTTTAGCAATTTCAGAACGGTCTTTGAAAAAAGCCAAATGGGCTTCTCCAACCAAGGTCACGATGGCTGTTTTTGGATGAGCCAATTCTGACAAGAGATGAATATCTCCCAAGTGATCCTGCCCCATCTCTAAGACCAACTTTTCTGTTTCTTCAGGCATATGGAGAACTGTGTAGGGAAGGCCAATCTCGTTATTATAGTTTCCTTGTGTTTTGTAGGTTTTGTAGGTTGTTGATAGCAAGTGCGCCAACATATCCTTGGTCGTTGTCTTGCCGTTTGAACCTGTAACAGCAAAGACATCAACTCCCGTTTTTTCTATATAGTAGGCTGCGAGGGTTTGAAAGGCAGTCAAAACATCATCTACTAAAATATAAGGATGATTTGCAATCTCTTTCTCAGACAGGGTTACTGCTGCACCATTTTCAAAGGCTGTTTCGATAAAGTCATGACCGTCACGCGCACCTTTGAGTGGCACAAATAAATCTCCAGTCCCAATCAAACGACTGTCAAACTCAGCTTTCTCTAACTGGGTGTCCTCAAAGATGCTGATATCATTTTTAGCTCCTACAACTTGAGCCACTTCATGGATTGTTAATTTCATTTCTACTCCTTTAAAAAGGGTCGAAGCTCGAGAACTCTAGTCACCTTGCAGTGATGGTTCTGGCTCCTACCCTCTCTTTCATTTTTATAGCAAATGCGCTTCGCGCTTGTCAAAACTTTCCTTGGCAAGGTCAACCAAACGCTCGATTAAGTCTGGGTAGCTGATTCCCATATTGTCCCAAAGTAGTGGGTACATAGACCACTGGGTGAAACCTGGCATGGTATTAAGCTCATTTAAGAAAATCTCGCCCTTATCTGTATAGAAGAAATCGCAACGAGAGAGACCGAGGCCACCAATGGCACGGAAGGCTGTTTCTGCATTTTGACGCATGACAGCTACCACATCATCACTGATCTTGGCTGGAATATCCATAGTAATCTTGTTATCAATATACTTGGCATCATAGTCATAAAAGGCAACATCCTTGACAACTTCTCCTGGCAGCGTGCTTTTGACATCGTAGTTGCCCAAGAGACCAACCTCGATTTCACGGGCATTGACCCCTTGCTCAACCAAGACACGGCTGTCATATTGGAAGGCAAGTTTCAAGGCTTGACGGAGTTCTTCTTGATTTTCAGACTTAGAAATACCGACACTAGAACCCATGTTTGATGGTTTTGTGAAAACTGGATAAGTCAATTTTTCTTCCACTTCAGCGATTTTAGCAGTCACATCGTCACCTTCGACGATGGCCACATAAGGAACTTGGGCAATACCAGCAGATTCTAAGACACGCTTAGTGGTGATTTTATCCATGGCAAGGCTAGATGACAAGATGTTGCAACCAACATAAGGCATTTTCAAAACTTCAAGGAAACCTTGAACAGAGCCATCTTCTCCCATCGGACCATGAAGGACTGGAAAAACCACTGCACCTTCTTCGTAGATAGCACTTGGAGCAACTTTCTTATCCCAATCAATGGTTTCATTGGTCATGAGACGGTCCTCTTGACCAGGAGTCTGGCTAAATTCCTGAGTTTTGATAAAGTCACCAGACTGGCTGATGAAGAAAGTCTTGACTGTGAAACGATCGTAGTTGACCGCACGCATGACACTTTCTGCTGAAAGAACAGAGACTTCACGCTCTGCACTACGCCCACCATATAAAAGAATAATCGTTTGTTTCATATTACTTGTCCTAATTCTACTAGAATACTCGCTCTTTAGTATATCATATTTGCTTGGTTTTTTAAAACTTGAACCTGATTCTACTCATCACACTATACAAAAAGAGGCCTATAGGAACGATTTTCAGCCTCCTTGATTTTTTATATAAATGAATAGAGTTCGTAAATTTGTCTACACTTACAACTCTGTTCGATTTTCAATAGCCCGTAAGAGGGTCACTTCGTCCGCATACTCGATATCTGCTCCCACAGCGAGGCCTCGTGCCAGGCGCGTAACCTTGATCCCAGCTGGCTTGAGTAAACGGGAAAGATACATGGAAGTCGCTTCCCCATCTGCTGTGGCATTGGTTGCTACGATTACTTCTGAAACCTCACTATCCATCAGACGAGTCATGAGGCTCTTGAGATTGATATCGTCCGGACTGATACCATTCATGGGAGAAATCAGGCCATGCAAGACATGATAGAGTCCATGGTATTCTTGGATATTTTCCATGGCTGCCACATCACGACTATCCTCTAGCACCAAAATCGTCGTCTGGTCACGAGTCGGATCGGTACAAATGGAGCAAGGATCGTCGTCTGTCAAACGTCCACAAATAGAACAGTAGGTCAATTCTCTCTTAGCAGAAAGGAGATTTTTTGCAAATTCATTGACATCATCATCAGACATCCCAATCGTATAAAAGGCCAGACGCGTAGCCGTCTTAATCCCGATACCTGGTAACTTAGAATAACTGTCAATCAACTTAGCAATAGGTGTTGGATAAAGCATGGCTTCCTTTCTAATTCATTGGATGGTGTTGGTTATATAAATTGATAATGTCGCGAGCAATTGCTGGCCCAACATTTTTGGTTAAATTGGTATTATGAGGAAAGACTACTGCAACTGCAATTTGAGGATTTTCTGTTGGAGCATAGGCCACGGCATTGGTATTATTAGCTTCTTGACCACCAGCTACATAGCTTTCACCTGTACCGGTCTTACCACTGATAGAAACAGTGGCGCCATCTGAAAACGCCCGTCCTGTCGTAAGGGGACTAGTTCCATGCGATACTTGGTAAAATCCTTGGTGCAAGATTGCCATATCTGATTCAGAAATATTGACCTTGTTGATTTCCTTGGTATCTATTGCTTGGATTAATTCCCCAAGGCCACCCTTATCATTATTTCCATAAATACCTTCAACAATACGAGGAGCCACACGAACACCATCATTTGCAATAGTTGCTACATACTGAGCCAACTGCATGGGCGTATAGTTATCAAACTGCCCAAAGGCATTGGTGATGTAATTAGCAAAGCTATACTCTTTGGGAACAAATCCAGTAGATTCATCTGGTAGGTCAATTCCGGTCGCAGCCCCCAAGCCATATTCGCCAAAGGTCGCACGAAGTTTTCCCATAGCTGTTTCCAAATTGCTGGTTCCAACAAACATATTTGGTTGATAGGTCTGGCCCATGATTCCAAGAGCGGTTTGAACCATGTAAGCATTAGATGAATACTCCAAGGCTTCCACAGCTGTAATAGGAAAAGATCCATATGCCAATTTATACCAAGAATAAATTGGAGCTGAACCTTGGAAGACGATTGGTTGATCTGTCAAGGTTTGATTTCCTGACAAGACCCCGTTTTCCCAACCTGAACTGATGGTAGCCGCCTTAACGACAGATCCTGGTACGAAGACATTGGTTACTGTACCAAGTGAGTCTGGTGTCAAGTCTCCTGTTTCTAGATTGTGTTTTATTCCTGACATTGCCAATACAGCACCTGTCTTAGGATTAAGGGCTACTGCATAAACACCTTCTGAGTATTTAGCACCACCATTTGTAAGTTCAGAATTAAAATAACTCTTCAAAAGGCTGTCTACGCTATCTTGGAAGGACAAATCAATGGTTAATTTGATGTTTTTCCCCTTGCTACCTTCTTCGATATTTTCTACGCTCTCCATGTCTCCGTGCTTATCCAAATGGATTTCCTTGACGGTCCGTTTCCCTTGCAAGACCTCTTCGTATTGCTTTTCAAGATAGGAAGTCCCGACTCGGTCATTGAGGGAATAACCTTTTTTAAGATAGGATTCTGCTTCTTCCGCTGGGAGACCAGCTTTTTCACTGGATACACTCCCTACTATAGAAGAAAGGGAAGTTTCCAAAATCTTTCGATCCCAAGAAGTAGAAATACTAATGCCAGGCATCTCCTTTGAAATAGAGGCAATAACAGCCACCTGAGAATCATTTAGAGGATCTGTCACAATGGTTCCTGTCGCAAAGTTTCCAACAGCATTTAACTGACTAAAAAGATAGATTTCTTTCTTTTCATCCTCTGTATAGTTTAGTTGACTTGTTGGGACACTATCGACCGCATTGTTATACAGTTCTGATTCGGATAGGCGATTGCCATCTGAATCCAAGCGTTTCTCACTTGGGAGAGCTTCTACTGTTTTTTTATAGATTTCAGGATCAGCCAAATAGTAATCAGCCAGCTGGCGTTCTGTCAAATTAGGAGAGCTGATGCTCACATAAGTCAGTAACTTTTTAGCTATTTCTTTTAAGTCTGTAGCCGTCATTTTATTGCTACGCGTAAAGGAAACAACCTGTTTTAACGTATTTTCTACCAAAGGTTTTCCACTAGCATCATAAATTTCCCCACGGGCAGAACTGGTTGTGACCTTGGTCTGACTAGCTGAGGCTAGCTTTTTTTCGTAAAAATCCTTGTTCAAAACCTGCATATACAACAAACGACCAATAATGGTCATAAAGAGCAAAATGACAATTGAAAACAATAAATTAAGCCGAATCGGAATCGAATGGCTGTTAAATTTTCTCATACAAATCAGTCTCATTTCTAACTTAAAATCTTACTCTTAATTGTACCACAATTTGAGTAGAAAATTATGGAAAAGTAAGAAGCTTTTTTTCGTTTTTACAGTAAGATACGTTTTTATTTATCCATCCCTATATTATATGTTATAATGAATGTAAAAGTTCAATAATCTAGTCTTTTTCCAACACGACTCATTTAAAGGAGCCTTCCCTATGGACAAACCAGATATCGCAACTGTCATTGATTCACATTTTGAAGAAATGACAGACCTAGAGCAAGAAATCGCTCGCTATTTTTTGCAAGCTGAAACGATTACAGATGATTTATCTTCTCAACAAGTCACCCAAAAATTACATATTTCTCAAGCTGCTCTGACCCGCTTTGCTAAAAAGTGTGGCTTTACTGGCTACCGAGAATTTATTTTCCAATACCAACATCAGGCAGAAAATCAAGCCAACCAAGTCTTCAAGCACAGTCCACTGACCAAACGAGTCCTCAGAAGCTATAGCAATATGCGGGAACAAACACAAGACTTGATTGACGAAGTCCAACTAGAACGAATTGCCCAATTAATCGAAGATGCTGAGCGTGTCTACTTCTTCGGAACAGGGAGTTCTGGTCTTGTTGCTCGTGAAATGAAATTGCGCTTCATGCGTCTGGGTGTGGTCTGCGAGGCTTTGACCGATCAAGACGGCTTTGCTTGGACAACCAGTATTATGGACGAAAATTGTCTCGTACTTGGTTTCTCACTTTCTGGCACAACTCCCTCTATTTTAGACAGTTTATTAGATGCCAAGGAGATGGGGGCAAAGACTGTACTCTTTTCAAGTGTTCCCAGTAAAGATAACCAGACCTATACAGAGACTGTTCTTGTAGCCACCCACAGCCAGCCTTCCTATATCCAACGAATATCCGCTCAACTTCCTATGCTCTTCTTTATCGATTTGATTTATGCCTACTTTTTGGAAATCAATCGCGAAAGCAAGGAAAAAATCTTTAATAGCTACTGGGAAAATAAGAAACTCAACGGCTATCGTAGACAAAAACGCGTCAGAAAATCCTAGTTTGGTTGAACCAAGCTAGGACTTTTATTCATCACTAAACATACCTCTTCAAGATTATGAATCAGTCGTATCTTGACCTAGTCTTAAATAATTTCATGTAATCACTTTTTGAAGGGAGTAAATAAGCAAGTCTGACGGTATCCTCAACAATTGTATATAATACGATGTAATCCTTACTCAAGGTCAATCCTCGCGTTTGGTAGCGAGGATCTAATTTCTTACCAAATTTTTCATCGGCATCAAATCCAGCTTGGGGGAAAATTTCTAGCCGATTAATATCTTTTCTAATATTGGCTACTTTTCGTCTAGCAGCCTCTACAGAACCGATTTCCTCCGCTATATACTGATATATTTTATCCAGACTATCAATCACTCTAGGAGAATACAAAATCCTATATCTTTTATAATCCATAGCGTGTCACGACATCTTCATCTGTCAAGTAATTTCCAGCCTCAATCTTGGCATAACTTTCTTGAACTTCTGCTTGTAATTGTCTAAACAAATACTCCTTCTCTAATTCCTCTTCACTCAGTAAATCTACTTCATTTGTTACGGCAACATTCTTTAAAAATAATCTAAGTGCCGATGAAAGAGAGAGATTTTTTTCTTTTAACACTTCCATGGCATCATTTACCAATTCTCTATTAGCTTGGAAGGTCACAATTTTACTTGAATTCGCTATAGCCATTTTATATAACCCCTTTATATATTTTATTTATTATCTCACAATTATAAAGAAAGTCAAGGGAACTTGATTAGAAAATCCTAGTTTGGCTGGGCCAAACTAGGATTGTTTTGTTTTAAAATGATAATAAGCTCCCAACATACCTGCTGTATTTTGATGATGAGCAAATTCTAATCTCGTCTTATCAGCCAAACTTGGTACCAAAGCATCTTTCAAAGCTTTTCGAATTTTAGGCTTGAGGATAGCCTCTTGTCCCATGATACCGCCACCGAGAATGACCACTTCTGGATTGGCAACGTAGCAAATATTTGCCAGACCTTTTCCTAGATAGTCTACCATACGGTCAATACCGGCCATGCAGATTTTGTTTCCTTCGGTAGCTTCCTTAAAGATGCGTCGACCATTCCACTGATCAACATCTTCTCCATGTGCTTCAGCTACATATTTCACTAAAGCTGTTGTAGAAGCCAAATCTTGGAACGCCCCATCCTGCATATGCATATAACCAACTTCACAGGCTGAATTGCTAAATCCATGGAAGACTTTCCCATCCATAATCAAGCAACCACCGATACCTGTTCCAATAGTCAAGCAAAGGGTGACACTCGCTCCCTTACCTGAACCAGATACTGCCTCAGCCAGACCTGCACAGTTGACATCATTTTCAATCTCACAAGGAATATTAAAGCTGGTCTCGATTTCCTTTTTGAACTGGGTGCCTGCGTAGTTAGGGATTTGAGGCCCAGCATAGAAAATCTCACCCTTGTCAGGATCCACCATCCCAGCAGAAGAAATGGCAACACCTGCTACTGGGTCTTTTTCTAAATAGCTGGCTACGATATCTTTGGTCTTTTGTAAGATATGAGGTCCACCCTTATGCGCCTCTGTTGGCATTTCATGCGATTCAACAAGTTGCCCCTCTTGATCAACCAAACCATACTTGATGTTAGTTCCACCGATATCAATTGCAACGTAGTGTGTCATAAATACCTCCTTATGGATTAGAGGAAGCGCTCCTTGGTTTCGCGAATCAAGGCTGCAGCTGCTTCTACAACTGGGCGATCTTCTTCAGTCACTGGTGTCAATGGTGAACGAACAGAACCAATGTTCAGTCCTTCATTGATCTTCAAGACTTCCTTAATCACACCGTACATATTTCCATGTGCAGCAGTCAGTTTACCAATGATAGCGTTGATAGCATACTGTAATTCACGCGCTATTTCCAAGTCTTTATCCGCAATCAATTGGTTGAGTTTCAAGAAGAGTTCTGGCATAGCACCGTAAGTACCACCGATACCAGCCTTAGCACCCATGAGGCGTCCTCCTAGGAACTGCTCATCTGGACCGTTAAAGACGATATGGTCTTCTCCACCAAGGCTAACAAAAGTTTGGATATCTTGAACTGGCATAGAAGAGTTCTTAACACCGATAACACGAGGATTTTTCAACATTTCTGTGTAAAGGCTTGGAGTCAAAGCAACTCCTGCCAATTGAGGAATGTTGTAGATCACATAGTCTGTGTTTGGAGCTGCAGAACTGATATCGTTCCAATATTTAGCAACTGAGTATTCTGGCAAGCGGAAGTAAATTGGTGGAATCGTTGCAATGGCATCTACACCCAAGCTTTCTGCATGGCGAGCTAGTTCCATACTATCTTTAGTATTATTGCAAGCAACATGGGCAATGATAGTCAATTTACCTTTTGCAACTGCCATGACTTCTTCCAAGATTAACTTGCGGTCTTCAACACTTTGGTAGATACATTCACCAGAAGAACCATTGACATAAAGACCTTGAACACCTTTATCAATGAAGTATTGAACCAAGGCACGCGTACGCTCTGGACTTACTTCTCCTTGATCATCGTAACATGCGTAGAAGGCTGGAATGACACCTTCGTATTTTTTCAAATCTGACATAGATTTTCTCCTATTATTTTTATTTTCTGCTAAAGCAGATTCTTTCTTTACTTCTTTAGTATACACTTTACCGAAAAGGCTTTCAATATCTTATAGACACTTAGATTTTAGTTTCTCGCTTATAGAATAGCATTTGGAGCGTTTGAAAGTAGTTTCAGAAATAATTGCAACCCTTACTCATACTTAGCAAATAGCTTTTCCATCACTCCCACTTGTAAAAAAGCAAGAAATCCAAAACCAAAGAGAATAAAAGCTGATCCTCCCAATAGAAGGGTAAAGGCTGATAGATATAGAATCATCAAAATCAAAAAGATAATTACGATCATCAAGATAAACCAAGGAAAGTTAAAACTAGCCAACATCAATCCTTTTTGAAGAATTTCTTTCCAAGATAGGTCATAACGTGCCGCGATAGGATAGCTAGCCAACATCACAATAGTAAGGAAAATCAGAATACCTAGACAAATAGCTTTAACCAATTGGAAGGGCAGAGCTGTTTGACCCCAGAAAAGATAGAGATCTGAAAGAGTTAGAAATACAATTCCTAATTCTAACATCCCCAACTGAAAACCTAGTTTCAGATTTTGCCTGAAAACTCTTAGATAGGTTCTAAAAACTGGAACACGTCTGCTCTTCTTAACTTCGAACATGGTCTCGTAGAGGCTGATTTTAGCCACTCCAATCGTTACGATTGGCAAACAAGTTACTACAAAGAGAAGATTGACTGTTACAATATCTAAAACCTTCTCACTAATTCGCATTAGAAAATTATCTGTATCAAATGCAGCCTTGATGAGACTTCTTCCTTTTTGTGACATGTTTGCTCCCCCTATAATTTAATTTATATCACTTGCTAAATCATTCCGATTTATCAATTGATAAGATTCAACTCTTAAACTCAATTTTCAAAAGTGCTTAGTAAGATAGTCATCAGCTATCTCTGCTGATCATTCTAATCAATTAAAACTTTAAACAAATACTTGCGAACTTGATCTTCCATACCTGCATAACCATTTGGCTGATGTGGTTCTCCTGGGAAGAAAATCGCAAAATTGTGATAACCCAACAAGAGTGGGTAGTGTTCATGACAATGGACAAAACCAATGTCACTCGCTTCGTCGAATGCTACTGCCTCGTCTTTGATACGTGAACCGTAGCTCGAATATTCATGTCCTTTTACCAGCAAATGCAAGTCTGCATAGTTCTTGTGATGTTCAAACTGGTCATTTTCAGCTTTATTTAGGACATTTTCTTGAACAACCAGAAAGACCTTATCACCATCAATATCATATTTTCCTAACTCGAATGAATCTTTACGATGTTCATAAAGATAATCAATTGCCTTGTCAAGATTGGGATGAATCCCTTTATAGAAGCTAATATTTTTCAAATCGTCAAAAATCATTATTTTCTCCTTTAAAAATCGTCATTAAGCGACTAAAACTAACACCTCCAACAGTGTCATTTACTGTCGGAGGCTTTTAGATAGTGCTAGCAATAGCAAATTGATACTGTAAAAGAAATCGTTTCTTATCCTTTGACCGCTCCCATAGTAATCCCCTGTGTGAAGGATTTTTGGAAGACAAGGAAGACTGTTACGATTGGCACAGCAGCAAGGGCAGCTCCTGCCATGATCAAACCATAGTTGGTTGCCATTTCAGCCTGCATGGTCGCAACCCCAAGTGAGATGGTCAAATTGTTACGTGAAGTCAACATAACCAACTGCATGAAGTAGTCGTTCCATGTATTGATGAAGGTAAAGATTGCAAGAGCCGCAAACCCTGGTTTCACAATTGGGAAGGCTACGCTCCAGAAAGTACGAATCTCACCACAACCATCGATTTTAGCTGATTCAAGCAATTCTGTTGGGATGTTTTCACTGAACTGTTTCATGAGGAAGACCCCAAATGGCCATCCAATCAAAGGCAAGATAACTGCCCAAAGAGTGTCATGAATTCCCATGAAGTTGACGATACGTACCAATGGCACAAGGACAACTTGTTTTGGAAGCGCCATAGCAGCGATAAAGATGGCAAAGAGGATACGTTGACCATAGAAACGTTTTTTAGCCAATACATAACCTGCTAGAGATGAGGTTGCACAGACTAAGAACATGGTTACCAACGAGATAAACACAGAGTTCCACATCCACTGCATAGCAGGGTTTTGCACCATGAGTTGTTGGAAATTTTCCATGGTTGGCATTTTAGGGAACCATTGTGGTGGAATAACGATTGTATCAGGTTGTGATTTGAATGCCCCTGTCAAAATCCAGTAGAATGGAAAGATGAACAGCACAGTCAACAAGAGCAAAATGATTGTTGAAATAACAGTAAAGGCTGTTAATGGTTTTTTTTCTGTAGATTGCATAGCTGTCTCCTTTCTTTAGTATTCTACGTCGTTTCCAAGTACTTTAAATTGAACAAAGCTTACGATTGCAATCATGACTGCCAAGAAGACACCGATTGTGTTGGCATAGCCGTATTCTGTCAATTGGAAGGCTTTTTCGTATAGGTAGTACATCAAGGTACTTGTTGAGTAGTTTGGACCACCAGATGTCAAAAGCTGAATCAAGGCGAAACACTGGAATGAGTTAATTGTTGTGATGATTGCAATATAAAGGGTTGTTGGAAGAAGGCTTGGCCATTTAATCTTCCAGAAGACTTGAAACTCAGTTGCACCGTCAACACGCGCCGCTTCAACCAGTGAATTGTCAATATTCCCCATAGCAGCGATATAAAGGATAATCGGTTGACCAACTGAAGTTGTCAAGAGAATAATCATAATCGCCATCAATGCCCAGTTTTTATCTCCCAACCAAGAAATGTTCTGGCTGATGATATGACTTGACTTGAGGACAAAGTTTAGAATCCCTGATAGTGGGTCATAGATCCATTTCCATACAACTGTTACGGCAACACTACCTGTTACAACAGGTAGGAAGAAGACAAAACGGTAGAAGGATCTGGCAATGGCATTTTGATGATAGGTCTGAGATGCTACAAAGAGTGAGAACAGAACAACAACTGGTACAGATCCAATAACCAGAATCACGGTATTGATCAAAGACTTCATAAAGACAGGGTCTTTAAACATGCGAACATAGTTGTCCAAGCCCACAAACTCAAATTTCGTCATTGAGTAGTTAAAGAAGCTTGTAATGAATCCCATAATCATAGGAGCCAATACAAAGATGACAAAGAAGAATAATACTGGTGCTAGGAAAGCATAGGAAATCACTGTTTCCCGCATACGAATTTTATTGACTTTCACAGTCGGCACCTCTCTTTCAAATAGAATAATTTTTTGACTTTCTTGAACTGTTTTAAAATCAAAATGAAATTTTTTAAGATTCGCTTATGTAAGAACTTCATTTTAATTTCGTGACAGTTCCTTACATTTCAAACAAAATCCTCCCTTTTCTTACATAGACTATGCACAGGGAAAAGGGAGGGATCAATCTGATTTAGTGCTTATTGTTTTGTAGCTTTTTTAATTGTTTCGTTCGCTTTTTCAGTGAAGGCTTTCAAAGCGTCCGCTGGTTTTTCGTCACCATTTGATACAGATTGCAACATTGGGAACCAAAGTGTTCTCATTTCAGCAAATCCATCAATAGTGTTGTAGTATGGTGAGTAGTATTTAGTCCAACCACTGATTGTTTCCATACGTTTGTCATCATAAAGTTTGCCAAATGATGTACGAACTGGGAAGGCACCTGTACGAACAACGTCTTTTGGACCCCATTCTTTGTCATCCGCGATAAATTGAACGAATTTCTTAGATGCTGCAACTTTCTTGTCGTCTTTATTGTTGAATACTGCAAATCCGTTTACAAGGTATTCAAGAGCTGGTTTACCTTCGTCTGATGGGAATGGTACTTCTACCACTTCTACCTTACTTGCTTCTAAAAGTTTAGCTTGGATACCATTTTGAGCTGGTGCCCAAAGGATTGTGTAAGATGTTTGACCGTTGGCAAAGTTTTGGATATCTGCTCCACCGTCAAATTGTGAACCATTATTGAGCAAATTGTCTTTAATCCAGCTAGTTGCTTTTTCAAGACCTTTGACGAATTTAGGATCATCAGTTGTATATTTGCTAACTTTTTCATCTGTTACAGAACCGCTATAAAGGTTAGAGATAAAGGCACGTGTTCCTTGGTCTCCCCCTTGACCAGAACTGAACAATGAACCTGGTGTGTAACCCTTGTCTTTGAGTGCTTTCAATACTTTTTCAAAATCATCAGTTGTCCAACCTTCTTTTACAAGGTTTGCCACTCCAGCATCTTCTAACATTTTCTTGTTCATTGCCATGTAGAATGGGGCAGAACTAATTGGATACATGTAAGCCTTGTCTCCAGCTTTACTTGCTTGTACGATGTTTTCGTTATTGACATCTTTAACAAATTCATCTGTGAAGAGGTCGTTCAACTCAGCCAATTTACCGTTTTTACCGTATTGGATGATACGTCCTGGTGCATCAAAGAGTACGTCTGGAGCTGTTCCAGCTTCGATAGCTGTTGTGATTTTTTCAGGACCTGACTTGAAGTCGATGGTTTCCAATTTCACTTTTACATCTGGATTTGCTTTTTCAAACGCTTCGATGATTGATTTTTCATAAGTTCCAACACCGTCACCAGTTTTTTCTTGGGTAAATACTGGGAATGCCCACCAAGTGATTTCTGTTTTGGCACCGTCACCACCTGATTTGCCAGCATCTTTACTTCCGCCAGAATTGCCACAAGCAGCAAGACCAAGAACCGCAGCACTCGCAAGTACTGTACAAGCTAATTTTCTAAATTTCATTTGTATTCTCCTATTTTATAAGCGTATCCAACTTGGATAATGAGTTCTTTATTTCTTGTATGCGATTTCATTTCATCCTACTCATCCACCACTCTCCTCTTTTTTAAGATTGTGTTATTTGAGACCAGCAACAAAGCGTTCTGTAATCTCTTTTGGTCTAGTAATAGCGCCACCAACAACGATGCCTCGCACTCCATATTCAAGGATTTGTTTGGCTTGTTCTGGTGTATGAATTTTCCCTTCTGCAATGACATCTACACCAGCATCGCAGAGTTTTTTGATGAGTTCAAAATCTGGACCGTCTACTTTTGGACTGTAGGATGTGTATCCTGACAAGGTTGTTCCGACAAAGTCAATTCCTGCTTCTACAGCTGCTAGTCCTTCTTCGAAGATACTAGTATCAGCCATCAAGAGCTGGTTAGGATATTTCTCCTTAACCTGACGAATGAACTCTTGAATTTCCAAACCATCGTATCGTTCACGCTTGGTACAATCCAGAGCAATCACCTCGATGTCCAGTTCTGCCAATTCATCAACTTCTTTCATGGTAGCCGTGATGAAGGGTTCTTGTGGCGGATAATCTCGTTTAATTATCCCAATAATCGGAAGTTTGGTGACTTCCTTGATTTCCTTGATATCGCGAACACTATTGGCTCGGATACCGACTGCTCCACCTTGCTCAGCCGCTTTGACCAGCAAGGGAATCACCCCTCCCGCTTCTGTATAAAGCGGTTCATGAGGAAGAGCCTGACAAGAAACGATGATCCCATCTTTGATTTGCTCAATCAAGGCTTCTTTGCTAATCTGTGGCATCCTCTTTCCTCCTTTTCCTTTTTCTTTGTTTCTATGAGATTATTATATCTTAAAAATAAAACGCTTTCAAGAGTTTGTAGTAGGATAGATTCCAGTTTCAAAAGTATTTTATAGAACAGCTGTTTCTGAAAGTAGTTTCAGATAACATAAATATCCGTATCTATTACTCACAATTACGAATCTTATTATAAACTTCTATATCAATAAAACCAGTCTAGAATTCCCACATTTTTCAGGACTCTAGACTGGTTTATTTTATATGAACATAAAAGTTCAAAGAACAACTGAAGACAAGTTAACTGTCTTTTCGATTATAAAAAATCATTGCTCCAAGAAACACTCCTACAAAACCAAATAAGATTGTTAATAATGAAGCAGACTCACCTGTATTTGGTAACATAGTTTGTTCATTGTTACTTACTCTATTCTCTAATTGGTTTGATTCTGAGTGTTGATTTGTAGATAACAATTTAGGTGATGGTGCAATCTCCTCTTCTTTTTTATCTTTTGTAACATTATCAAGTGCTAGATTATTGACAGAGAGTCGGAAAGTCATAGCATAGATACTAAAATGATTTGTCTCGAAATTGACTTTTCCATCTTTTTGTACGAACTCGAGAGAATGTAAGTTTCCTTCTGAATCAACATAATAAACATTTTCAACAGACTGATCCGTAGCAAAAGTAACAAGGACTTTCCCCTTAGGTTGAACATATCGGCCATTTGCATCCTTCAATTGGATATCATATGCTTTATAGTTCAATGAACTTAAAGCACTGACTCTAACTTCTTGAATCTGAACATCTTTAACATTCTTTAATACTTCTTCTGAAGCTTGAATCTGAACACTTCCTACTCCATTTTTGAAAATACGTTGGGAACTAGTAAGACGTGGTATAACTTGGGTAGAGTTTGCTTCATTTTCACTTTCTCTATTATCTACTTGTTTATCAGTAGATTTTACTACAGAATCTCCTGCTGTAGCTAATGATCCTGTATAATCTTCTATATCATAAACAGCACTAGCTACTGCATTTACTCCACCACGATAATCCTCTTTTTCCTCAAAAAGAGCAAGTGCAGAATTGACTCCACCTGTAAACTCAGGGTGTTCTACTTTTGGTGCTGATTCTTCACCTACTGTTGATAGAAGACCTTGGTAATCTGGAACTTCTGCAACAAGTGACGCGCCATTTACTCCGCCTACGAAGTCAGATACTTCTACTGTCGGTGTCACTTCTTCACCAGATGTCCCCAAGTCACCTGTATAGTCTTTGATACCATGAATAGCACTCTCCACTGCATTTATTCCGCCAGGAATTCCTGCTCCAGCAAGGTTGACTGTCAAATTATGTATACTTTCAATACTACCGTCAACCATACCTGTAATTTCCTGACCGACATCTTTCTTATTTGCCGCAAATAAAAGAGTTTTCGAATCATACTGAGTCATGAAGACCGCGGTACTTCCATTAGCTAATCGCAAAGTAGGTGCTTGATTTACCAAAACTTCTGAATCAAACTCAAGCCCAATAACCCCTTGTCCCATTTCGAGAACTTGATTTACTCTTGCTTCTGTTGGAGAAAGAAAATCTTTGCTCACAAAATCCCAATTGAATTTTTTATATGATAAGGTATAGTAGTTTTGGCCATTTTCCCTATGTTCATACAACAAACCATACTCACCGTTCCCTAATTCTTGTAGTGAATTATAAGCAAATTCACCGCCTTGAATCAGATTATGTTTCAACCAAGTTAATTCGCCGTTCTTCTCAACGCGTGCCAAATGGACTAAACCATCTTTTCGTTCGCGACCTGGTCCAGCAGCATTGCTAAGAAGAATGTACTCTTTCCCATCATGCATCGTATGAATAGCTGACATTTGTACGTAGGCATCTATTACTTCTGGATAACGTTTGATTGTTTTCTCCCAAGTGACCCCACCATCTTTACTAGTAGCAACTTGAAGATCTCCAGTTAAGCCACGCATGAAGAGTTTAACATCTCCATTATTTAATTGAAGTACGGTTGATTCTGTATTTTGCGCACCACCATTATTCATGTTAGATGAATGAATAGTCTTGTTTCCTACAGGTCGATTATCATTTGGTGCTTCTCCAGCATGCCAGGTTACTCCATGATCATCTGAGTAAATCAAACGAGAAGATTGAGAACCACCTAAATGTGAAACACTATTTGTTGTATAAGCAGGTACTAATATCCGCCCCTTGTGCTCACCTGTGCGTAATACAATACCCGTTCCAGGACCTGTTCCAAGGAATTTCATCCAATCTTGACGAATACCTGGTGTGATATCTTTCGGTGCAGACCAGGTCTGCCCATCATCATCACTATAAGACATCCACAAATAGCTTGTATTGGCTACTCTAAATGGATTTTTAGCACTTGACTTAAAGTAAATATTTCCAACCAGTTCTTTATCTTTATAAAGATTTCCTTTATCTCTATAGCCAGCCTCTGTTGGATTTACTACAACTCGGTAGTTTGTTTTTTGGTTTTGTGAATTGAAAATCTCTCCGTTCTCTCTTAGGGTATAATGACTTGTTTCTCCCTGTTTATAGAGAATCTGATAAGTTTTATCTCCTATCTGTTCATAAGCCTTTTCTGGGTGATCTGGCATACCAAAAACTGCTCGCCCTTCTGGAAACATATCATAAACTGAGAAAATTCGTTTTGTTATTGGATCTTGAACCAAAACCATATCAATATTAAGGGGCGATGGTGCAGCTGCATCCTTAGCTTCTGGATTATCACGAAGGTTAGAAATCGTAATTTTATCTCCCCATGTCTGTCCGTTATCCTGACTACGGCGAACTACCATGCCGATATCACCATAATCAAGATGATGTAGACGGCGTTCATCTCCAGCAGCAAGTAAGGTTCCTTTATCCGTTTTCAGCAAAGCTGGAATTCGATAACTTTTAATTCCTTCACTATTTGGCTGGTTATTTCTCCCACTTTCAAAAACATCTTTTTTGTCAGTAACTTGAGCACCTTCAGGTAACTTTTTGACTAAATCTGCCCGCTCAAATAACTGACTACGTGTTTTAACTTCTTCAGGTGTTAAAGCACGATCATATACGGTTAGATTACGAACCTGAAGATTTGATCCCCACATTGTTTGGTTCGCTCTTCTAGTAGCACCAATCTGAATCTTATTAACATCTGGCATATCTTTAATAAAACGACCAGATTTTGTATTCGTTCTAGATAATAGTCCATTGACATATAGACGAACTTGTCCATTTGGTTGATCTGCATTCGGTCTTTCCACTGTGAAAGTAACCGAATTCCATTGACCTGATTTTACTTTAAGTGGTGCATCTGAATAACTTCCATAGAAATGGTTTCCATCAGCTCCTCGTGCTTCGACCATTGCAGTACCTTTATTAACAGACATACTGAAATACTCGTCTCTTTTCTTATCACTTGATATAGAAAAGAGATTATAGAATTGCGGAGCGTTAGCATCTGGTTTAAACTCCATATGAATAGTCGCATTTTGAAGATGTTTTAACTTATCTAATTCTTCTGCTAAGTCCAGTCTTTGCCCATTTCCAGCATTCGTAGCAAGGTCTTCTTTTTCAAATACAGTTCCAACATTCTTCACATCTCTAGCAAAGTAATCACGCGGAGGAAGCACAACGTTATCTGTACTTTCAGTTTCTTCTGGGAGATTCTCTGTCTTGTCTCCTCTTCCTGCATTGGGCTCTGCTGGAACATTTTCAGAATTTCCTTCTTGGTTAGTAGGTATCTCTTCTTTCAAGCTTTCCTTATTAATTTCAACTCCATTGTCAGTTGCTGAAGCTAATCTGCCTACTAAATCCTTATCTAGTTGATTTAGTCCACCAGAAACTACCTCACTTACAGATTCTGATACTGACGCTCCACTTTCTAAAGGAGTTTCTACCTTTCTTACATCAATATTAGTTATAGTTTCTTGTGCTAAAACCGGCGTAATACCAAATAAAACTGATCCAATAACTACCGAAGCAACCCCAATAGTAAATTTTCTAATACCATATCGGTTTTTACGATTAAGAAAACTTTGACTCATATGACTCCTCCTACGCTTTTAGTAAGCGCTTTCCTTTTTGGTTAAAATTTTTTAATTAGTTGAAAAATTAAAATAAGAAAGTAATCTAATTAATGCAATTTATTATTCTCAATTAATACATAACTCCCTAAGTAATTATTTTATTTCTTAAAATCTAGACTTTTATTTATTATACAATAAAATAATATGTTTCTCTCTATGTTGATCTATAATAGATTCTATTTTTAGAAATATTTTGCTTTTCTGGTTTTTTTGAAAGTACTTTCATTTTCCATATACAAAAAGAGAGCTACTAGGCTCTCTCATTCATCACTTCACATACTTAAAAGGAATCTCACTCCCACAGAGCCAGTTATAAACCTGGTCATTGACAAAAACATTCATGGCTTCGTGGGCATACTCAGGCATGATACGATAGGTTTTATCGCAGGTCAGACGATTATAAATCGCAAACTGGGTAATAGGGTAGCAAACATCGTCGTCCAAGCCTGTAATCATCTTAACTTCACCCTTGATACGATGGGCAAGATTTTTGACATCAATATAGGCCAGGGTCGCCATGATTTCCTCCTCAGTTTCATGGAAGGGGTCGTGAAACTTGAAATAACGGAAAAGTTCGTCATAGGCCTCACTGGTATTCCCAATCTCAAGGACTCGTCTAAAGTCTGATAAGAAGGGATAAATGGCAACTGTTTTCTGAATCCGTGGATTGAGGGCTGCCGCAACCAGAGCTAAGGCTCCTCCTTGTGAGGCACCATAGCTAGAAAGGCGCTTCTCATCCACCTGAGGCAGACTGGCAACAATTTCAATCAACTGGTAAATATCCAGATAAACATCCTTATAAAAGAGGTGCTCTCGACCCCCCACAGCACCACGGATAATATGCCCCTTAACTGTATTTCCTAGAGGAGAACGCAAACCATCTTGTGAGTAACCTGACTGACCCCGCACATCCATGGAAACAACACCGTAACCAGCTACGGTGAAAGCCAGCATGTCAGCCCAATCCCAACCACGTCCCATATAACCATGGAAATGGAAAATCATTGGAACTTTATCCTCACTTTTTGGAAGGACGACACGTGCATAGACCTTACCTTCATTGGTTCCTTCAAATGTCAACTCATAGCACTTGACTTGAGGAATGTGGAAATCTCTTTCCTCCAAGTGGTAGGCTGGAAGTGTGGAAACATTTTTCACTTCCTCATCCCAGAAAGCATCAAAGTCCTCTGGAACCTCATCCCTTCCTAGATAAGTCTTCATTTCTTCTAACAAAGCTGGATTTTTCATAATATACTCCTTATATTTTGTAATCGCTACCACCACTGTAGCATATCTAGGGAAGCAATGCAAGAAAGAAGGGTAAATAGAAAGTGAATTTAGATTTTTTTCTTCAAACCTACTGACTGAAAGTCTAATAAATTGAATCTAGATATAGTACCAATTAACTTCTAAAGTATTTTTAGAAATTAATGTAAATGCCCCAGTTGATTTGTCTACAGCTTATCTCGATATACTATAGTTTCAATGGAGATTGAATAGAGAATCACACACCAGAAAGCGAGGTAACATCATGAAAGCAATAGGTACGCAAATATTACAGACAAACCGTTTAATCTTGAGAAGATTTGTGGAGAGTGATGCGGAAGACATGTTTCAAAATTGGGCTTCGTCTGCTGAGAATCTGACCTATGTTACTTGGAATCCCCATCCTGATGTTGAGGTCACTCGAAACTCGATTCGTAATTGGGTTGCTTCCTATGCCAATCCCAACTATTACAAATGGGCCATTTACCTCAAAGGAAACCCAGAGCAAGTGATAGGAGATATCAGCATCGTTGAGATGAATGAGGATGATTCCAGTTGTGAAATTGGCTATGTTTTAGGAAAAAACTATTGGAGTCGTAGTCTTATGACAGAGGTCTTAAAAGCTATCTTAGACTTCTGTTTTACTCAAGCAGGTTTTCAAAAAGTCAAAGCACGATATACCAGTCTCAACCCAGCTTCAGGTCATGTTATGGATAAGACTGGAATGTCCTATCTAAAGACTGTTGCAAATGGGGTAGAGAGAAAAGGCTATATTGCGAACCTTATTTATTATCAGATAAGCGGAGAAGACAGATAATCTTAAAATTTATTGCTTATCCGCTGTTCTTATTTTTTATTTACTATTTCATTTATCCTCTTTTTTCCGAATAAATAGATAGGACCATAGAATCTAGCAAAATTAGATTTTAAAATATGGTATAATAGAAGGAGGGAATGGATGATTCTCAGACATCCGGGCATCAGCCCAACTAATGACTTGGTTGCTAAGAAGATTTTTAGCAACCCAGAAATCACTTGTCAATTTATTCGCGATATGCTGGACTTACCAGCTAAAAATGTAACTATTTTAGAGGGAAGCAATATTCACGTCTTGCCTTCCCTGCCGTACTCGGCGCAGGATTTCTATACCAGTATAGACGTCTTAGCGGAGTTGGATAATGGAACTCAGGTAATTATTGAGATTCAAGTGCATCATCAGAATTTTTTCATCAATCGCTTGTGGGCTTATCTATGTAGTCAGGTCAATCAAAATCTCGAAAAAATTCGCCAACGAGAAGGTGATACCCACCAGAGTTACAAGCATATCGCACCTGTTTACGCAATAGCTATTGTGGATAGCAATTACTTCTCAGATGATTTGGCTTTTCATAGTTTTAGCATGCGCGAGGACACGACAGGTGAGGTCTTAACCATCACAAATAACGGTCAAGAAAACCATCTAGTCAAGATGGCGTTCTTGGAATTAAAAAAATACAGAGAAACCAGCAAGGATAGTGTTCGCAAGCCGTGGTTGGAGTTTTTCGGTAATAAACCCTTTACCCAGCAACCCGAGCGAGCCATCAGCCAAGCAGACCAACTGCTAGACTACAAGAGCTGGTCCGAGGAGGACAGGAAAATGTTTAGTCAACTACGTATGCGCGAAGAACAAGCCTTGTTAGCACAGGACTATGCCTTGGAAACTGCTAGGGCAGAAGGTATTGAACAGGGGTTGGAACGTGGTCGTGCAGAAGGTATTGAACAAGGGTTAGAACGTGGACTTGAACGAGGAAAAGTTGAAGGGAAACTTTTTGCCTTTCTGGATATGGTCTGTCAAGGCCTTCTGACTTCCGAGATAGCAAGTCAGCAATTAGGTATATCAATTGCTGAATTTGAGACGCTATTGAAAGACCATCACAAATAACGGTCAAGAAAACCATCTAGTCAAGATGGCGTTCTTGGAATTAAAAAAATACAGAGAAACCAGCAAAGATAGGATTCGCAAGCCGTGGTTGGAGTTTTTCGGTAATAAACCCTTTACCCAGGAACCCGAGCGAGCCATTAGCCAGGCAGACCAGCTGCTGGACTACAAGAGCTGGTCCGAGGAGGACAGGAAAATGTTTAGTCAACTACGTATGCGCGAAGAACAAGCCTTGTTAGCACAGGAATATGCCTTGGAACGAGCCGAAGAAAAAGGCCTAGAGCGTGGGAAAGTTGAAGGAAGAGTCTTTGCTTTCCTAGATATGGTTCGTCAAGGTCTTCTGACTTCGGAGGTTGCGAGTCAGCAACTGGGTATGTCAGTAGCAGAGTTTGAAGCGCTATTGAAGAACCATCATGAATAATACCTAACAAATACAGAGAAACCAGCAAAGATAGGATTCGCAAGCCGTGGTTGGAGTTTTTGTAAATCATTAAATCAATGACAGATTTTTCCGTAATAGATGGAAGAATCTGTTTTTTTAGTTATGCTAGATGTGGACTCTGAAATAGTAAGATATAGTGTATTGAAATAAGATATGAACAAAGAAATTAGGAAAGTCAAATTATAGTTAAATGAAATAAAAACTGAACAAATTGATTGCTGAATTCAAGCTAATTTCTAGCAATGTTTTAGAAAACTCGGTGGACTATTTCTGATTCAATCTACTATAATTTATAGAAATTTTTTAGAATCCGCAGTGTGCTATTTTAGATTCAATAAATTGTGCTTTTAGAAACAAAAAAAGAGCATTTCCGCCCTTTTTCTCCTATTCAATCTTATTTTGTTGCTTCCTTCTTTTGGAAAGTAGTTTGGTAATTTACTTTAATCGTTACTGTCATCTGAGAGTCCTCGTTTCTTTTTGATGACTCTAGTATAAGGGGCAAACCTGAAAGCTAGCTTAAGTTTTCCTTAGAGAAAGCTTAATCTAGATGTTCTTTCTTTTCCAAATGAAGGGCAATCATGCGCCACTCTGGATCCTCTTGCCAAGCTTCTATCGAACTAATGTAGCTAGCAACTTTTCTGGCTTCTTCTAAAATCGGAAAATCTTCGATAATATCAGCTACTTGAAACTCTGGGAGTCCTGACTGTCTGGTTCCAAAAATCTCACCAGAACCACGCATTTTCAAATCTTCCTCCGCAAGGACAAATCCATTGGTCGTTTCTGTCATGATACGCATGCGGTCTTTCCCAGAATCAGTCTTGGGATTGGCAACGAGAACAGCATAGGACTGCTTATCTCCCCGACCGACACGACCTCTAAGCTGGTGAAGCTGGCTGAGACCGAAACGATCAGCATCCATGATGATCATAACTGTCGCATTGGGAACATTAACCCCAACCTCGATAACCGTCGTCGAAACCAGAATATCCGTTTTTCTCTCCTTGAACTCCTGCATAATCTGGTCTTTTTCCTCACTCTTCATCTTACCATGTAGAAGAGCCACCTCTGCCTTGCCTGCAAAATGAGCCGTCAACTCTTCTGATAAGGCAATAGCATTTTTCAGATCCAGAGCTTCTGATTCTTCAATCAAGGGAGAGATAACATAGGCTTGAGAACCTTTTTGGATTTCCCCCTCTAACCAAGTCAAGACCTGAGGTAATTGCTCATGCTTGATCCAGCGTGTCACAATAGGCTTCCGTCCTGCTGGCATCTGGTCGATAATGGAAACATCCATATCGCCAAAGGCTGTGATGGCCAGCGTCCGTGGAATAGGAGTCGCCGTCATCATGAGAACGTCTGGATTGTCCCCTTTTTCTCGTAGGATTCTTCTTTGCCCCACACCAAAACGGTGCTGCTCATCGATGATAATCAAGCCCAGACGAGCATACTCTACCCCATCCTGAATCAGAGCGTGGGTTCCGATAATCAAATCAGCCTCACCCTTGGCAATAGTCTCCAAGACTTCTCTCTTTTCTGCAACCTTCAAGGAACCTGTCAAGAGAGCGAGTTTTAGATCTGGGAAGAGACTCTTCAAACTCTCAAAGTGTTGCTCTGCAAGGATTTCTGTCGGTACCATGAGGGCTGCTTGGTAGCCAGCCGTCACTGTCGCATACATAGCCAAGCCAGCGACTACCGTTTTCCCGCTCCCCACATCCCCTTGCAAAAGACGATTCATGTGGTGGTCCGACTTCATGTCGGTCAAAATTTCCTGCAAACTCTTTTCTTGAGCTGGGGTCAGGGCAAAAGGTAGATTTTCTTTGACAACTGTCACCTTTTCCTGAGACCAATTCAGAACCAGACCGCTTCCTTGAACTCTATTTTCAGACTTGAGCGTCTGCAATTGCATTTGGAAATAAAAGAGTTCCTCAAATTTGATACGGCGAAGGGCCTGCTTGTATTCTGCCAAATCCTTAGGAAAATGCATAGCACGAACGGCCTGACAACGGGACATGAGTTTGTATTTGTCCAGCAAGGACTGGGGCAGATTTTCCTCAATCAAGAGGTCCAGTCCCTGATCAAAGGCTGTCTTAATGACCTTTACCAGACTGGCTTGACTGATTCCTTGAGCCAGACGATAGACAGGCTGTAGATCATCCTCTACCTGAGCCAAAACCTTCATCCCAGTTAGACTAGCCTTGCCACGGTCCCATTTTCCAAAGACAGCAAGGGTTGCTCCCAACTCTATCTTGTCAGCCAGATAGGGCTGATTAAAGAAATTCACCGCAAAAACGACTTCTCCCTGCTTGAGGCTAAAGCGCAGGCGATTACGCTTGAAACCATAATACTGGACACTGGCAGGAGTCACGACTTGACCAGAAAGAACTGCCTTTTCACCGTCTTCCAGTTCCAGCACCTGCTTGGTCTTAAAATCTTCGTAACGGAAAGGAAAGTAGAGCAAGAGATCTTGCAAATTTTCAATTCCTAGTTTGGCGTATTTTTCTGCTGACTTTGGTCCCACACCAGGTAAGACATGCAAGGGTTGATGTAGATTCATGCTCCACTCCTTTCTTTTCTAATAATATTCTCTCGGAATGCGGTCGCTGAGGAGACAAACCACCTCATAGTTAATAGTCCCACGGTAGGCAGCTACCTGAGTTGCTGTGATTTCCTTGTCCCCGTTAGAACCAATCAAGGTCACCTTTGTTCCGAGCGGATAAAGATTAGGCAAACGAATGGTGATTTGGTCCATCGAAACCCGCCCAACGATTGGGCAAGCTTGGCCATCTACCAAGACAGAGAAATTCTGCATGTCTCGTGTCCAACCATCCGCATAGCCGATTGGCACCGTCGCAATGACTTGCTCACTATCTGCCTGATAAGTTGCTCCGTAGCCCATACAAGCTCCAGGTGAAACTGTCTTGACATGGACCAGAGCCGACTCCAAGGTCAGGGCTGGTTTCAAGTCATAGGGTAAGTCCAAAACCTCTCCACTTGGATTGAGACCATACATGGCATCTCCCATACGGATCGCATTGAAAATAGTCTCTGCATGCCAAAGAGTCGTTGCAGAATTGCTAGCATGAACCAAGTCTGGAAGACCTTTCATACTAGCTAAAATAGTTTTAAACCGTTCTAACTGGACATTAAAGTAGGCATCTGATTCCTCGTCTGCAGTAGCAAAGTGGGTAAAAATCCCTTCAACACGGGCACCGTGTTGTTGAAGCAAGTTTTGAGCCTGCTCAGCCTCACGAACCTCTCTAAAACCAATCCGTCCCATGCCTGAGTCAATCTTAAGGTGGACTGTCAATCCAGTTAGGTCCGCTTCCTTATTTAAGAGTGCTTGAAGCCACTCCAGTCCGGCCACAGTCAAGGTAATGTCATATTCTTTAGCTAGAGCAACAGCTTCGATTTCAGAAACTCCTAAAATGAGGATTCGCTTGCTGAGTCCAGCTTGTCTGAGTTCAATAGCTTCATCAATATTGGAAACGCAAAAGCCATCGACATCATCTTGAATCGCATTGGCAACGGCAACAGCCCCATGCCCATAGGCATTGGCCTTGACCACTGCCCACTTGAGTGTCCCCTCAGGGATATGAGCCCCCATTTGCTGAATATTGTGTCGAATAGCTCCCAGATGAATCAGAGCCTTGGTTGGTCTATGTGGACTAGCTTTCATGATTTTCCTCCAAAATGACACTGGCTGTCACAAACTGATCGGTATGACTGATAGACAGCCAAATCTTTCCTGAAAACGGTGACTGACTAAAATAAGGTGCCCCGCGTTCATTGTTCAAGACTTCCAAATCCTGAAAACCGAGCTTCCCAATACCAGTTCCCATAGCCTTGGAAAAGGCCTCCTTAGCCGACCAGCGACCAGCCAAATATTCAATCTTCCTGCGCCCTTTAAGACTATTAAACCGTTCCATTTCCTTTGCAGTTAAGACTCGCTTGGCAAAATCTGCATGCCGTGCAACTGCTCTTTTTATCGAAGCCAACTCTTCGATATCAATTCCATGTCCAACTATCATTCTCATCAAAAGGAGTTGAGATTCCCCAACTCCATCCTTTTCACTTATTTTGTCAAGGTAGCATAAATCTCTTCTACCAAGGCCTCTGTATTTTCCCACCCCAAGCAAGGATCGGTAATAGAGCAACCAAAGACCTCTGGTTGGTTTTGACGACCATCTGCTAGGTAAGATTCAATCATAAATCCTCGAACTGTCTTTTTAATCTTCTCATTCCAATCACGATTCTGCAAGGTCTGGCGAACAATTCGAATCTGCTCCATATATTGCTTACCTGAGTTATCATGGTTGGTATCAATGAGGATAAAGGGATTTTCAAGTCCCATAGTTTCATAGCGTTCAATGGCATTTAGCAGGGTTTCATAGTAAAAGTTAGGCTCATTTTTCCCGTATTCATTAACTGCACCACGAAGGATGACGTGGGCCAAGGGATTTCCTGAAGTTTCAACTTCTTGACCATGGAAGAGGAAGGTCTGTTTGTTCTGAGCGGCATAGATGCCATTAAACATAACACCCAAATTTCCAGAGGTTGGATTTTTCATCCCCACTGGTGCATCAATTCCTGAAGCCACAAAACGATGTTCTTGGTCTTCCACAGAACGAGCCCCAACAGCATGGTAGCTGACCAAATCATCTACCAAGACCAGATTTGACGGATAAAGCATCTCATCTGCCGTCGTCAAACCAGTCTCTGTAATCACTCGGTAGTGCAACTGGCGCACAGCCTGCAAGCCGTTAATTAAACTTGGAGCCTTAGAAGTATCTGGCTGGTGAACCAAACCTTTATAGCCGTCTCCGTTGGTGCGTGGTTTAGCTGTATAAACACGCATGACCATGAAAATCTTGTCTGCCACCTTCTTTTGCAAGGCAGATAAACGACGGGCATATTCCAAGACAGCCTCTTCATTATCAGAAGAGCAAGGACCAATCACCAAAAGGATCCGGTCATCTTCTCCTGAAATAATGTCTGCCATTTCTCTATCACGACGCTCCTTTAATCGCAAGGCTTCCGCAGACAATTGGGTTTCTGCCTTGATTGCTTCAATATCGATTTCTTTACCTTTTTCAATAAATGCCATCTTATTCTCCTAGCGTTTGGTAGATTTCTCTGACAAGGGCTTCCGTATTTTCCCAGCCTAGACAAGGGTCTGTGATAGACTTGCCAAATACTTCTGGTTCATTTTGACGGCCATCTTCTAGATAAGACTCAATCATAAAGCCACGAACGTACTGCTTGATCTTTTCATTCCAATCACGGTTAATCAAGGTCTGGCGGACAATTCGAATCTGGTCCATATATTGCTTACCAGAGTTGTCATGATTGGTATCGACGATGATAAAGGGATTTTCCAAGCCCATTTTCTCATACTGAGCAATGGTATCCATCAAATTATCATAGTAGTAGTTAGGAATATTCTTACCATACTCATTGATTGCTCCACGAAGAATGGCATGCGAAAGCGGGTTCCCAGTTGTTTCCACTTCTTTTCCTAGGAAAAGGAAACTTTGTTTGTTTTGAGCAGCATAAATCCCATTAAACATAACATTGAGATTTCCTGAGGTTGGATTTTTAAAACCAGTCGCAAAGTCTGCCCCACTTGCCACAAAGCGGTGTTGCTGGTCTTCAACTGAACGGGCACCAACCGCCATGTAAGAAATCAAATCATCTACAAGCGGAAGATTTTCAGGATAAAGCATTTCATCAGCAGTTGTCATACCTGTTTCCGTGATGACACGATAGTGAAGATGGCGAACGGCTTTGATTCCGTTGATGAGGCTTGGCGCTTCTGTCGCGTTAGGCTGGTGAATCAAGCCCTTATAGCCATCTCCGTTGGTACGAGGTTTGGCAGTGTAAACACGCATAACCATAAAGATACGATCTGCTACTTCTTCTTGTAGGACTGCCAAACGCTTAGCGTACTCAAGAACAGCTTCTTCATTGTCAGATGAGCATGGCCCGATTACCAAGAGAATTCGTTGGTCTTCTCCACGTATAATGGCTTCTAGCTCTTGATCACGCTGTGATTTTCTCTCCAAAGCCCGACCTTCTAATTTTGACAAGGCACGAACTTCTTCAATATTGATTTTAGGACTTTTTGCTGTAAATACCATAACTCATCTCCTTATAAAGCAAACGGATACCAAGTAAAAATTTACTTTTCACAAGGTATCCGCCTCTAAACTATCTCATTTTATTGTCTTTTACCGTGACAGTTTTTAAACTTCTTACCAGAACCACATGGGCAAAGTTCATTGCGTCCAATCTGGCTCAAATCCAAATCTTCTGGCATATTTGCTTGGTGGGCAGCGATATTGCGAGTCGCTGTTGTACTGATATGGCGTTCTGCCTGTGGTCTTTCTTGTTCATGAATTTGTGCTTTCATCATCAAGCGTGTCACATCAAACTCAATCGAACCAATCATATCATTAAACATACGGAAACCTTCTGCCTGATACTCAACAACAGGGTTGTTCTGAGCATAACCACGAAGTCCAACCGCGTTACGCAATTGATCAAGGGCATCGATATGATCTGTCCACTTGTTATCCACCACTCGTAGAATCAAGACTTTTTGGAATTCTTTAACTGCTTCTTCATCTCGTAGTTTTGCAACCTGACTATCGTAAACCTTCAAGGCACGTTGGAAGAGTTCTTCCTTAATCGCCTTATCAGACAAGCCTGACAAGTCTTCTATCGTAATAGAATCTTCAGGAAGCAAGTTATACTTAGCAAAGTTCAAAATTGCTTCTAGTTTTTCATCTTGTTTCGCACGCGCATGACCATCAACGACACGACCAATCGTGCGTTTGATCATAGCCTGAATTTCAGGTGCCAAGTCACGATCTGCAGTGATAACGTCGTAACGTTGAGCATAGATAATCTCACGTTGTTCACGCATGACATCATCGTATTGAAGGACCTGTTTACGAGTATCGTAGTTATTTCCTTCGACGCGTTTTTGCGCTGCTTCAACCTGACGTGTCAACATACGAGACTCGATGGCCTCTTCAGACATGTTGAGACGTTCAAAGATTCCCTTCAAGCGTTCAGAACCAAAACGTTTCATCAAATCATCTTCAAGAGATAGGTAGAATTGTGACTCACCTGGGTCTCCTTGACGACCTGAACGTCCACGAAGCTGGTTATCGATACGACGGCTTTCATGGCGTTCTGTACCAATAACACAAAGTCCTCCAAGTTCACGAACACCTTCACCAAGCTTGATGTCGGTACCACGACCAGCCATGTTGGTTGCGATAGTAACAGCACCACGTTGACCAGCATTCATGATGATTTGGGCTTCTTTATAGTGGTTTTTGGCATTCAAGACTTCGTGAGGAACGCCAGCTGCGACTAATTTCTTAGAAATGTAATCACTGGTTTCAACCGCTACTGTACCAACCAAGACAGGCTGACCTTTTTGGTAACGAGCCTTAACGTCTTCGACAACCGCCTTAAACTTAGCCTCGATACTTGCATAAAGAAGGTCTGAGTGGTCAATACGTTGAACAGGACGGTTTGTTGGGATTGGAATAACACGAATGTTGTAAATTTCACGGAATTCTTCTTCCTCAGTCTTACCTGTACCTGTCATACCAGACAATTTCTTGTACATACGGAAAAGGTTTTGGTAGGTGATTGAGGCAGATGTCTTGGTTTCATCCTGGATTGGCACACCTTCTTTGGCTTCAATAGCTTGGTGCAATCCATCAGAATAACGACGACCTTCCATGGTACGACCTGTAAATTGGTCGACAATCAAAATTTCTTGTTCTTCGCTCACCACATAGTCAATATCGAGAAGCATGATATAGTTGGCACGAAGGGCGTTATCGATAAAGTGAGTAAGAGCTACGTTTTCGATGTCATAGAGGTTTTCAAGTTTGAAGTAGCTTTCAGCCTTGTCAATCCCTGAATCAGACAAACCAATAGTCTTAGACTGCACATCGATGATGTAGTCGTCTTTATCCAAAGATTTCACATAGTGGTCTGCCATGTGGTAGAGCTGACTAGTTTCAACTGCGTTAGCACCTGATACGATCAAAGGTGTACGGGCCTCGTCAATCAAGATTGAGTCAACCTCATCGACCAAGGCATAGTTAAGCGGGCGTTGTACCATGTTTTCAGCGCGAACGACCATGTTATCACGAAGGTAGTCAAATCCGATTTCTGAGTTGGTTGAGTAAGTAATATCACACTCATAGGCTTCTTTTTTCTCCATTGGAGACTTGGCAGCCAAGTTAATCCCTACTGACAAGCCAAGCCATGAGTACAATTCACCCATTTCAGTCGCGTCACGTTCTGACAGATATTCATTGACCGTAACTACGTGAACCCCTTTACCTGAAAGGGCATTGAGGTATACGGGCATAGTCGCAGTCAAGGTTTTTCCTTCCCCTGTACGCATCTCTGGCACGTCACCATGGTGAAGAACGATTCCCCCCATGACCTGAACCTTATATGGGAAGAGGCCTAGGACACGTTTGGCACCCTCACGGACAACCGCAAATGCTTCATAAAGCAATGAATCCAGTGATTCTCCATTTTGATAACGTTCTTTAAATTCAACTGTTTTTGCTTTTAGTTGGTCATCAGTCAAAGCAGCCATTTGGTCTTCGTATTTGAAAACCTTGTCAGCCATCTTTTCCAGACGACGGATTTCTCCTTTATCATTTTCGATAATTGTTTTTAAAATATTAGCCATGTTTTTCCTTACTTTAAATTCCGAATATTTTAGAATGTTCTTTTAATTTTAGCACAATTACTGATTATTTTCAAGGAAGAATCCCCATTTTGAAAAGGAAAAAGAGGCTAGTTTCCAAGCTAACCTCTCTGACTTTTATGATGATTTAATTGCCAACAAAAATCGGCAAAATCGCAAATAGGATAAATAGATTTATCCAAAGAGAAAAACAGCAGATCAATCCAAAAACAAAGAGACTGACTTTCTTGGACAGCAAGGCCATCAAAATAGACAGAATACCAAAAACTAGCAAGACTTTCTGTATGATTAAGAAATTGATAGATATTCCCAGAACTGGTTTATCCCAAGGAACAAAGAAGAAAGCCAGCCAGATCAGCAGAACTAAACCAATATAAACCTTGGAATAGCGTGTAATAAATGATTTTAGATGTGCCATAAGCCACCTCCTAAAAATAAAAACCGATGTAAATCAATGTCTCCCTGCTTTAGACTTCCCCAGTTCTCGTCTCAAGCGAAGCATTTTTTTGAAACAGAAATAGGTTAACCTATTCAGACCAATAGCTAGCAGAATAAAAAGAAACCAAATGCCCCATAACTTGATATCTGTCACATTTCTCAAGACGATATTGAAAAACAGAACTGAAATAACTGTCCAAGCAAGGCTAAAAAGAGCATAGAGGGGGATGTAAAACCAGTAAAAATAGTAAAAAATTGGGAAAAATTTACTATCTCTATCGGCCTTTTCAATCCAGCTGAAAAAGTAAAACCAGGGTAATAAGATTAACAATTTAAACAAATGTTTCATCACCAGCCCCTCTCTTTTTGATAGCGTTTTCTTCAACTTCATTCTATCAAAAAAATCTGGAAATGTCATTCCAGATTCTACTTTTTTATTTACGTTTTCTTGCGATGAGATGAATCGGTGTTCCCTCAAAGACAAAGGCCTTGCGGATTTGATTTTCCAAGAAACGCAGGTAAGAAAAGTGCATGAGTTCTTCTTCGTTGACAAAGATAACAAAGGTCGGTGGTTTAGTTGCCACTTGGGTCGCATAGAAAATCTTGAGACGTTTTCCTTTGTCTGTCGGTGTTGGGTTGATGGCAATGGCATCCATTATCACATCGTTCAAGACAGCTGATGGAATACGTGTGTTTTGACTTTCACTGATTTGCTTGATCATCTCAGGCAGTTTGTGAAGACGTTGCTTGGTCAAAGCGGATACAAAGATAATCGGTGCGTAAGGCAGGTATTGGAACTGCTCACGGATATCTTCTTCCCAGTTTTTCATAGTGTGGTTGTCTTTTTCAAGTGTATCCCACTTGTTGACCACGATAATCATCCCTTTACCAGCTTCATGGGCAAATCCTGCGATACGCTTGTCATATTCACGGATGCCTTCTTCCGCATTGATGACCATTAAAACCACATCTGAACGGTCAATAGCACGCATGGCACGCATGACAGAGTATTTCTCAGTATTTTCATAAACCTTACCAGATTTACGCATACCAGCCGTATCAATCATGGTAAACTCTTGACCATCTGTATCTGTAAAGTGGGTATCAATAGCGTCACGAGTTGTTCCAGCAACGGGGCTAGCAATAACACGGTCTTCTCCCAAGATAGCATTGATCAAGCTTGATTTTCCAACGTTGGGACGACCAATCAAGCTAAACTTAATGACATCCGGATTTTCTTCTTCATATTCATTTGGAAGATTTTCTACAATAGCGTCTAGCACATCCCCTGTACCGATACCATGGACAGAGGAGATTGGCAGTGGTTCACCCAAACCGAGGGCATAGAAATCATAGATATCATTTCGCATTTCAGGGTTGTCCACCTTGTTAACTGCGAGGATAACTGGTTTGTGGGTTTTATAAAGTTTACGGGCTACGTATTCGTCTGCATCGGTAATTCCTTCCTTACCAGACACCACAAAGACGATAACATCGGCTTCTTCCATGGCAATTTCTGCCTGGTGCTTGATTTGTTCCATGAAGGGAGCATCGACGTCGTCGATTCCTCCAGTATCAATCATACTAAAAGAGCGATTGAGCCACTCTCCCGTTGCATAGATACGGTCACGTGTCACTCCTTCGACATCTTCTACAATGGAGATTCGCTCACCAGCGATCCGATTAAATAGGGTTGATTTCCCAACATTGGGACGTCCTACAATGGCAATAGTTGGTAGGGCCATAATTTCTCACTTTCTACAATAACTTCTTCTGTTCAAGATTTTTTCTAGTTGAGCTTGGTTCAGCTTGACCAAACTGTTCTGCTAGGCGCTGACTCCAACTTGTGGTCGCACGCGCCCCAGCATAGTCCGCCTGTACACGGTCATAAGCTTGGATTACCTCAGTTGACTGTTCTTGGTATTCTTCCTCAAAGACAACATTCTCTAGTGGTAGTCTTGGTTTTACATCATGATGTTGATTTGGCACACCTAGTGCCATCCCAAAGACAGGATAGGTGTAGTCAGGCAGGTTAAAAAGCTCTGCCACTTCTTCTGACTTGTATCGAACCAAACCGATAATCACACCACCATAGCCCAAGCTTTCAGCTGCCAGCAGGGCATTTTGGCCAGCAAGAGCCGCATCGACCGAACTAATCAAGAGACCTTCTACACCTTGGGGTTGGAAGGTGTCGGTATGAAGTCGGGCTCCCTTTTCTGCTCGGTTCAAATCTCCGACAAAGAGAAGGAAAACAGCTGACTGGCGAATGGCTTCTTGAGGTACCAATTCATACAGAGCATCTTTCTTTTCTTGACTTCGCACCACAATCACAGAGTAAGATTGGAAATTCTTCCAAGACGAGGCCATCTGGGCTGCAGTCAGGATTTCAGTCAAGTCTTCCTGAGGAAGGGCTTGCTCCTTAAATCTTCGAACAGACTTATGAGCTTTCATCAGTTTAATCGTTTCTGTCATCGGCGGTTTACTCCTTCTAAACGAGTCTCCTCAGCCAAATAACGGATACGTTCCATGACCCGTCTGGCTTCCCAGGTTTCGTCATTCCCATGTTTCCCTTTAGCGAAATGCTGCTCCAATTCTTCATAGTTGAAGTTAGAGGTGAAAAAGGTCGGTAAATTTTCCTGCATCCGATATTGGAGAATGACTTGTAGGATTTCATCCCGCACCCAAGTTGTTGATTGCTCGGCACCAATATCATCTAAAATCAGGACTTCAGAAAGCTTAATCTCATCCACCAAGGTCTTGACATTGCCATCACCGATAGCATTTTTGACATCGATGACAAAGCTAGGATAGTGGAGGAGAGTGGAGGAAACACCACGTTTTTCTGATAAATCATGGGCTAAGGCAGCCACCATGAAACTTTTACCCACACCAAAGTCTCCATATAGGTAAAGACCTTTTCGAATAGCTGGATATTGCTCCACGAAGGCTAATAGCTTTTCAAAAACTGGCAAGCGCCCCAAATCATCCAAGTCTACTTGAGCTAAACTAGCTTGCTTGAGACTGGCTGGCAGATTGATTAACTTGAGGCGGTTCTTAATAGCCGCTTCTTTTTCAGCCGCGATTAGTTCAGGAGTTTCTTCATATGAAACGTCCGCATAGCCATGATTCATAACCAAAATCGGCTTGTAGCCTTTGGCAATATAATCCGTATCACCACGGAGAAATTTGTCACGCTCGGTGATATACTGATTAAACTTGGAGATACTGCGATTTAATTCCTCTGGAGTCAAGGATTCTTGCTGGATAAAGGCCGCAACATCAGGGTCCTGCATGATTTTCTGGACCAAATCTTGATAATGAAAACGGCTAGGTTGACGTTTGAGTACGTCTCCGACACTTTCCATCTAATCTCCTCCTTTTTCTAATCGAGCTAATAGTTCTTGTTTCTTACGTTCTAGTTCCAGACGAGTTTCCTCACTGGTTTCATTCTTATAATCTGGATTGCTCCACTTGGGTACATTGGACTTAGCAGGACTAGGGGTACTGCTTTTTTGAGCCTGATTCTTCTGCCCTCTCTCACGGATCCGAAGAACTGCCTCTTCTGCCGAATGAATCTTTTGATAGGCATAGTCATTGGCTACCTTCATGGCATATTTCTCATTGATGTTTGCCGAATCTACCTTGTTAAAGGTCAACAAGAGAATGATATTAATGACTTCGTCCAGCAAGCCCAAGCCAGCCATCTGTTGCAAGAGTTCTCTTTCTGTTTGGGTAATGGTCCCCTTGCGTGTTTGCTTGATTTCTGCCAAGAACTGCAGGGCAGTCTTACTTTTGGCTTCCTTGATAATGGTTGCTTCCTTAGGACTAAAGTCAGAGGAAACAGGTTTTTGAGCGATTTTTTCCCGCATGCGTTTGGTTGAAATAACCTGGGAAACAGCTGTTGACTTGGCCAGTTGATAGGTCTCAAACCAAGTCCATTTCTTCTCCTCGGCAATGGCAAAGAGGTTTAAGACATCGGACTGCTCATCCGCAAAACGAAGCCCATCTCGAGCCATAAGCTGACGAAAATGGTCCAAGTCAAAATCGTTGGCTACTTTCTTCTTGAGACCAAGGTCTTCTTGACTTCCCAGTTCTGCCAAATCTGGAAAGACTTGATTGAGTGAGACAGGTATTTCTTCTCCCTCAGCACTCTCAACTTTCAAATCCTCCACAGCTGCATCGCCAATCTTTTTCTCCAAAAGTCTGCGATAAACAGGATGCTCCAAGAAATCTTGACTTGAAAGAGGAGCATGGATAACTATCTGATAAACATCCCCCTTTTGATAGAGAGTCAAGAGATTGAAAGCAGATAAGATTTTCAATGATTTTATCAGTCTGTCCATCCCAAAATTGAGATGATTGAGAATGCTTGAAAAGAGGTATTCCTTTCTGCCATTATCCCAAAAACTAATCGTATAAAGATAAAGGCTCAGCGCCTCCTGACCGATAATCGGGAGGTAGCACTGTACCAGAGATGAGGTATCTTGCGACACCCGATTATTCTTTAGATAAGAAAAACGGTCAATTGGCTTCATTTATCTTTCCTTTTTCTTTTTAGAGGACTGGGTGATTTGTTGGAGCAAGCTCTCTAACTCACTCACATCCTTAAAACTACGATAGACACTGGCAAAACGCACATAGGTAATCTCATCTAACTCAGCCAACTCCTCCATGACGAGTGAACCAATGTCCTCACTTTGAATTTCGTTTTCATTTCGACCACGGAGTTTCTGTTCGATACGATTGACTACCATGTTGATTTCATCACTTGATACAGGACGTTTCTGGGCTGAGCGGATAATCCCATTAAAGATTTTATCTCTGGAGAATTGTTCGCGTGTGCCATCTTTTTTAACAACTACTAAGGTTCTTTCTTCTACCCGTTCGTAGGTTGTAAAACGGTGCTGGCATTCGTCACACTCACGTCTTCTACGAATGGTGTTCCCTTCTTCTGCTTGGCGACTATCGATAACACTTGACTTGGTAGCCCCACATTTTGGACAACGCATCCTTTCCCTCCTTATCGTTTTCTTTTCATTATACCATTTTTTAAACGATTCCCAAAACAATTCTTCTTTTTGCTTGACAAGTTTTTTGTTTTGTTGTATTATTTAATTAAGACAAAAAGATAAAAGAAAGGAGAACAAGATGTCCTGGACATTTGACAACAAAAAACCCATCTATTTACAGATTATGGAGAAAATCAAGCTTCAGATTGTTTCCCATACACTGGAAGCCAATCAACAACTTCCAACCGTGCGAGAGCTGGCTAGCGAGGCGGGGGTCAATCCAAACACCATCCAAAGAGCCTTGTCAGACCTCGAACGAGAAGGATTTGTCTACAGCAAGCGAACAACTGGACGATTTGTGACTGAGGATAAGGAGCTAATCTCCCAATCACGCAAACAATTATCGGAAGAAGAATTGGAACACTTCGTTTCCTCCATGACCCATTTTGGCTATGAAAAAGAAGAACTACCAGGCGTAGTCGGCGATTATATTAAAGGAGTTTAAGCCTATGTCATTACTAGCATTTGAAAATGTATCCAAATCTTATGGAGCAACACCAGCCCTTGAAAATGTTTCTCTTGATATCCCAGCTGGAAAAATTGTTGGTCTCCTTGGGCCAAACGGCTCAGGAAAAACAACCCTGATTAAACTAATCAATGGCCTCTTACAACCAGATCAAGGACGTGTCCTCATTAACGACATGGACCCAAGTCCAGCAACCAAGGCCATCGTAGCTTATTTGCCGGATACGACCTATCTCAATGAACAAATGAAGGTCAAAGAAGCCCTAACCTACTTCAAGACCTTCTATAAAGATTTCAATCTTGAACGCGCCCATCATCTACTTGCAGACCTCGGCATTGATGAAAATAGTCGTCTCAAGAAACTATCAAAAGGAAACAAGGAAAAGGTACAACTGATTTTGGTTATGAGCCGTGATGCCCGCCTCTATGTTTTGGACGAACCTATTGGTGGAGTGGACCCAGCAGCCCGTGAGTATATCCTCAATACTATTATCAACAACTACTCCCCAACTTCTACCGTTTTGATTTCTACCCACTTGATTTCTGATATCGAGCCAATCTTGGATGAAATTGTCTTCCTTAAGGACGGAAAAGTCGTCCGTCAAGGAAATGTAGATGATATTCGCTATGAGTCAGGTGAATCCATTGACCAACTCTTCCGTCAGGAATTTAAAGCCTAAGCAAAGGAGAATATTATGTTTTGGAATTTAGTTCGCTACGAATTTAAAAATGTTAACAAGTGGTATTTAACCCTCTACGCTGCTGTGCTAGTCCTTTCCGTCCTTATTGGGATACAAGCACAGACCTATAACAATCTGCCTGTCAAAGAAAGCCAACCTGTTCTACTCTTTTTTCTAGCTACTGTCTTTGGTGGCTTGATGCTTACACTTGGGATTTCAACTCTTTTCTTGATTATTAAACGCTTCAAAGGTAGTGTCTATGACCGACAAGGCTATCTGACTTTGACCTTGCCAGTTTCTGAACACCATATCATCACAGCCAAACTAATCGGTGCTTTTATCTGGTCTGTGATTAGCACTGCTGTCTTACTCCTATGTATCTACATTATGTTATTGTCAACAAATTCTGATGAAGTTCAACTTTCTACTCTTCTGTCATTTGTTGCAGAACATTTTACCGGCTTTAGTCTTACTGTCTTATCCTTCCTGCTTAGTACAATTTCAGGAATCCTCTGCATCTACCTGGCTATTTCCATTGGACAACTGTTCAATGAATACCGTACCGCACTCGCTGTTGCAGCCTACATTGGTATCCAAATCGTCATAGGATTTATTGGAGTTTTCTTCAATACCAGTACTAACTTCTATGTCAATTCACTTGCAGGATTTAATGATAATTTCTATATGGGAGCAGGTATAAGTATTGTTGAAGAACTCATATTCATAGCTATCTTTTACCTCGGAACCTACTATATTTTGAGAAACAAGGTTAATTTGCAATAGTTTTAAAGTCTAGCGACAATAACTCGCTAGGCTTTTTTACGTCCTCAAGACCTACATTTTATATGAAGTATTTGAGATAAAGGAGTATAATAACTTTAAAACGAATTACATGTATATCAATAAGGAGGTCAAGTCTTTATGCTGAGAAGATTTGTTGCTAAGAAGCACCTCATACTTTACTTCTTTTCTATTGCCATTACTTGGCTGGAAGCAATTATCACGCCAGCCCTTGTTCAAAATATTGTTGCTAGTTTTACCAATCAAGAACTAGGCCTTCTTTGGAAAGTTTTGATTCTAGGAATCCTTGGTAATCTCATTCTCCTACTAGGTTTGGCTGGGAAACGCTATTACTATGCCCGTTTGATTACCGATTTCAAATATGGAATCAAGAGTGCTATTTTCAAGCGATTTTTAAACAGTTATGAGATTGATGAAAAGGATATTTTGTCCGATTTAGAAAACGACGTCAAGCAACTAGAAGAAAGCTATATTGAACCAACGGTCATCATCATTTCTTCTCTGGGCTTTACCACTGTGTCCATTCTCTATGCCCTATGGACCAATTTTTACCTGGGCTTGATTTTCATTCTCTTCTACTCCTTTCCTGTCCTCTGCAGTGCGATCGGATCAACGCGTTTGGACTCACTTTCTGAAAAGCGGTCCACTGTTAACCAAAGCTACTTAGCAAGCTTGATAAATTTTATTGGCGGTAGCCAACAAATTCGCCATTATCAGGGACAAGACTACTTTTTTACTCGCTACCAAAAACAATTACAAACCAGTCTAGATACCGAAATTAACTATGAAAAGCAACGAACTTTAAACAGTCTCTTGATCAATAGCATCGATGCCTTTTGTTCTGTCACACCAATCGTCATCGGTGGTTTTATGACCTACTATAATTATTTAGATGCGGCGAGTTTTGTGGCCATCTATCTGGTTTCCCATAATATCGGCTATCAATTCCAAGAGTTGGCTTACTTTACCAACACCCGAAAAGCGACTCGAACTCTTCTCAACAAATACCAAAAACTTTTGAGCCAACCTGACTCCATCTCGCCTAGAAGCATAGAAAATATTTTCCCTATCCAACTTAACACCATCTCCCTTGAAAAAGATGGGAATAGCCTCTTATCTCCGATTTCCATGCACATCAAGCAAGGAGAAAAAATTGCCATTATCGGGGAAAGTGGCTCTGGTAAGACAACCCTGCTCAATATCATTCATGGAGAAGAGACACCGACAAGTGGACAGATTAGCTTTGCTGGTCAAAACCTGTCTCGTCAAGAAATCGCGGGCATTAGTTCCTATATCCTCCAAGATAGCCATTACTTTGACACGCTCTCTCTAGAAGACAATATCCTTCTGGGACTGGATAAAAATCCAGAGACTTTAAATCATATCCTCAAAAAAACAGGATTAGAACATTTGAAAAATCGAACACTCAGCAATGATAGTCTGTCTGGTGGCGAGAAACAACGCCTAGAAATCGCTCGCGCCCTCTACCATGATAGCCAACTCATCTTAGCAGATGAGATTAAGGCCAATCTTGACTCGGAAAATAGCAGAAAAATTAGCGACTTACTCTTCTCCCTACCTCAAACAGTCATTGAAGTCATTCACCACTACACAGAAGAAGACTTAAAACACTATGACCAAGTCATTCACTTAAGCAGAGAAAAGTAATAGTCTATAACATACGATTTTAAAAAGCAAGGAACCCAAATTCCTTGCTTTTTAACTCAATATCAAACTGGCTACGATAGGGCTGACAAAGACATAGAGAATACCGGTAACACCGATAGCCAAACCACCCATGGCTCCTGCTACAGAGCCGTATCGGAAGGCTGTTCCCGTTCCAACTGCGTGGCCTGTTCCTCCAAGGGAAAGACCAACAGCTACTGGATCGTCAATTTTCAACCACTTTAAAAGTGTTGGGCCGATAACACTGGTTAAAATCCCAGTAGCCACTACAACGACCAAGGTCACAGTGGTCAGACCTTGCAATTTTTCTGTAATCCCAACTGCCATGGCGGTTGTTACTGACTTGGGAAAAAGAGAAATGGCTAGGAAAAAGTCCATGCCAAATATTTTCGCCACAAGGGCTGTGAAAGAGGTATTGACAACTACTGCTAACAGACTACCAAAGAGAATACTCCGAGCATGGTGCTTCATCAAGTGAAAACTCTTATAAAGCGGAATCCCTAGAGCCACAGTCGATGGGACAATCAAGTTGTTCAGATAAACCCCACCTTGGTAGTAATCTTGGTAAGAAATACCCGTCACCTTTAGAAAGATGATAATGAAAACAGCTGACAAAAGCAGGGGCGTTGTCAATGGATGGGGGAAGCGTCTGTAAATCAGCATCCCCACTAGATAAGCTAGGATAGACAGGGCAAGCCCAAACAGGGGATTGGAAACAAATTCACTCATTTGGCATCTCCTTTCTCATAATCTCCCTCAAATCGTCTCTTGATAAACTGAACCACCAAGGCAATAAGGATAATATTGATAACAGCTGCAAAAAAGACAATCAAGACAATGGGTAGGAGATAGGGAGCAATCACATCAAACTTCTCCATGATTCCCACTGCTGGCGGCAAAAAGAGAATGGTCATATTGGCCAGCAAGAAATTCCCCACCATGTTGACATGCCTAGTTCTCAGCCACTTGAATTGTAGGGCTAGAAAGAGAATAATCAAACCGATAATACTGCCGGGTATGGGCAAATGAAAGAAACTGGAAATTCCCTCTCCGATTAGAGAAATCACAAAGAGAATCATTAATTGAACATATAATTTCATCCTAAACTCCACGAAATAGACTTCTTGCATACCAGTTTACTCTTTTTTCAGAAAATTTCAAGGAAATGCACAAAAGTCATTAAAAATTAGAGAGGAAAGGGGATACAGACAATTCTTGACTTGTGAAAACTGGCATGATTTAGGATAAAAGATTTTAGCGTCCTTCTTGCCAGCTCTTTTGAAAAGTAGTATAATTATTGCATGCGCAATCATCTTGTGATACAGAGACTGTCCGCGAATGGACATTCTTCTATGCTATAACTCTAAAAAGAAAGGAGATACTATGACCTACTTGGAAAAATGGTTTGACTTCAATCGGCGTCAGAAAGAAATTGAAAGTCTCTTGGAAGAGACAATTGCCCAGCAGAGCGAGCAAAGTCTGACCTTGAAAGAGTTCTACCTCCTCTACTATCTGGACTTGGCTCAAGAAAAATCTCTACGCCAAATTGACCTGCCAGATAAACTTCATCTGAGCCCGAGCGCTGTTTCTCGGATGGTAGCTCGCTTGGAAGCCAAAAATTGCGGTCTGCTTAGTCGCAGGTGTTGTGATCAAGATCGACGCTCTAGTTTTATCTGCCTGACAGGTGATGGGCAAAAGACACTGGCCTCTCTACAAAAGGCTGTCGAAGAAAGCTTGGAAACTGGTTTGGATTTCTTGATTTAAGATGATTTTAGAAAAAAGTTGCGTGCGCAATCATTTTTCTTGACATTCTCTTTTACAAGGAGTAAAATAAAGTCATCATTAAACAAAGGAGTTTTAAACATGATTGAAATTACCTATCTAGATGCCAGCAAGAACGAAAGAACTGTGACTTTCGAGTCTTATGAAGACTTTGATCGTTCACAACAAGCTTGTCTTATCGGCGTCGCAGACTACTACCCTGTCCAAAAATTAACTTACAACGGTCATGATTTGGACTACCATGGGACTTATGGAGACGTCTTCTTCTATCTCATGAAACAAGATTTAAGCCAATATAACTAAAAAAGGAGAAATACAATGGCAAAAGCAATTACAGATGCAACATTCGAACAAGAAACAAAAGACGGTTTGGTCTTGGTAGACTTCTGGGCAACTTGGTGTGGTCCATGTCGTATGCAAGGTCCAATCTTGGATAAATTGTCTGAAGAACTTTCAGAAGATGTTTTGAAAATCGTTAAAATGGACGTTGATGAAAATCCAAACACAGCTCGTGCTTTTGGAATCATGTCTATCCCAACCCTTCTCTTCAAAAAAGACGGCCAAGTTGTCAAACAAGTTGCTGGTGTTCACACAGCAGAACAAATCAAGGCCATCGTTGCTGAATTGAGCTAATCATACTAGAGACCAAGTACTTTCTTTGGTCTCTTTTTTTCTTGCCCTTTGCCATTTTTCAAAAAATATGCTAGACTGTATGTAGAATATTACGATGTTTGGGACATGCCATCGCTAAAAAAAACCTCTACTTGGTATTTTTTAGCTCCCTCAAGGGAGCTTTTTGCGTGCTCTGAACATTTCCCATTTTGGAAGGAGTATTATGAAACGTCAATCAGCCTTGGTCGTCTTTAGTGGCGGTCAAGATTCTACAACCTGCCTCTTTTGGGCTAAAGAACACTATGAAACTGTTGAAGCCGTCACCTTTGCCTACGGCCAACGCCATCATCTCGAAATTCAAATCGCTAGAGAAATCGCTGAGGAACAGGGGATTCGTCATCACATCCTAGATATGTCTCTGCTGGGGGAAATCACTGAAAATGCTCTGACCTCTGATCTGGAAATTGAGCAAAAAGAGGGGGAGGTTCCCAATACCTTCGTTGATGGTCGCAACCACCTCTTTCTATCCTTTGCGGCAGTTCTTGCTAAGCAACGTGGCATTAAAGATATCGTGACAGGTGTCTGCGAGACAGACTTCTCAGGCTACCCCGATTGTCGAGATGTCTTTGTCAAATCCCTTAATGTTACCCTCAACCTTGCCATGGATTACGACTTCGTTATCCAAACACCTCTCATGTGGCTGGACAAGGCTGAAACTTGGGAATTAGCCGACCAACTCGGTGCCTTTGACTATGTTCGTGAGAAGACCTTAACCTGCTACAATGGAATTATCGGAAGCGGCTGTGGAGATTGCCCAGCCTGCCACCTACGTCAACATGGTTTAGATGTTTATCTCTCACAGAAAGGAGAGGCCTAATGTTTTTTGCACCCAAAGAAATCAAACAGGAAACCGGAGAGTCTCTTGTCTACAATCCTCACAGAACCTTGGTATCAAAAGAATTTACCTTCGATGCTGCCCACCACCTCTTTCACTATGAGGGAAAATGTAAGTCCCTGCACGGCCACACCTATCATCTGCAGATTGCTGTCAGTGGATTTTTAGATGAACGTGGCATGACCTACGATTTCGGAGACATCAAAGCGATCTACAAGAACTATTTAGAACCCCACTTGGATCATCGCTATCTAAACGAAACTCTTCCCTATATGAACACGACTGCTGAAAATATGGTTTACTGGATTTTTCAAACTATGAGTCAAGAGTTGCCAGACGAACGTGGTCTCCGTTTGGAATACGTTCGCCTCTATGAGACTCCGACTGCCTTTGCGGAGTTTAGACTGGAGTGGTTAGATGACTAGGGAACGTGTCCTCAAACTACCAGTTTTGGAAATTTTTGGCCCAACCTTTCAAGGCGAAGGCCGTGCAATCGGGCAGAAAACCATGTTTGTCCGCACTGCTGGTTGCGATTACCACTGCGACTGGTGCGATTCTGCCTTTACATGGGATGGCTCTGAAAAACCAACTCGCATGACAGCTGACGAGGTCATTGCTGCCTTGGATAAATTAGGGAGCTACGACTATGTAACCCTGTCTGGGGGAAATCCTGCTATCCTAGCAGCCAACATGGCCGAATTGGTCACTAAACTCAAGGAACGTGGTGTCACTCTGGCTGTTGAGACCCAAGGCTCCCGCTGGCAAAATTGGTTAAAAGACATCGACCAGGTTACTCTCAGTCCAAAACCTCCTTCATCCAAGATGGAAGTCAACTTTGAAACCTTGGACTTTATCGTTTCCCAACTGGATCCAGACAAGGTCACCTTTAAAATTCCTGTCTTTGATGATGCAGATTTGGCATTTGCCAGAGGCATACAAGAACGCTACCAACCAGATGTTCTCTTCTTATCGGCTGGAAATCCTGAACCCAAGGCCACAGGCAATATTGTCCAAGACCAACTAGACCGTCTCAAAGAACTCTGGGAACGCGTCGCTACTGACGATAGCTGGGGCAATGTCCGCGTCCTTCCTCAACTGCATACCCTCCTCTACGATAATCAACGTGGTGTTTAAGATTAGAAAGAAAAAATCATGTCACAACAAGAAGAAATGAAAAACCTCAGCCTACTAGGCAACAAAGAAACCAACTACATTTTCGAGTATCAAACAGAAGTCCTGGAATCCTTTGACAATCGTCATGTGGAAAATGACTATTTTATCAAATTTAACTGTCCTGAATTCACCTCACTTTGCCCAATCACCGCTCAGCCAGACTTTGCGACGATTTATATTTCCTACATCCCTGACAAGCTCTGTGTCGAGTCAAAATCCCTCAAGCTCTACCTCTTTAGCTACCGAAACCACGGAGATTTCCACGAAAACTGTATCAACACCATTGGGAAAGACTTGGTCAACTTGCTAGACCCTCGCTATTTAGAAGTCTGGGGAAAATTCACTCCGCGCGGCGGTATTTCAATCGACCCCTACTACAACTACGGTAAGCCAGGAACTAAGTATGAAGGCTTGGCAGAACAACGCCTCTTCCAACACGACCTTTATCCAGAGAAAATTGACAACCGTTAAACTCATACTCAATGAAAATCAAAAAGCAAACTAGGAAGCTAGCCGCAGACTGCTCAAAGCACTGCTTTGAGGTTGCAGATGGAATCTGACGTGGTTTGAAGAGATTTTCGAAGAGTATCATACGAAAAAGCCCTGTTCCTCAAGCTGAGGAGCAAGGCTTTTTGAGTTTCAATTATTCTTCTGTTCCAAGGAAATTTTTAGCAACGAGGGCTGCAAGAACTCCACCAACAATTGGTGCAAGGATGAAAATCCATACTTGTTGAAGGGCTGCGCTACCGACCAAGACAGCTGGTGCCAAGCTACGGGCTGGATTTACTGAAAGCCCAGTAATGTTCAATCCGACAAGAATCATCGCCATCAAGGACAAACCGATTACCAAACCAGCAATCGCGCCATTGCCCTTGCTTGCTGATGTCACAGTCATGATAACCAAGACAAACAAGAAAGTTGCGATGACTTCAAACAAGAAACCACCAAAGACAGTGACACCGTTTGCCAAGGCATTTTCACCAAGACTAGCAGTTGACATACCTGAGTTAGCCAAGAGGAAGAATACTGCAGCTGACGCAAGGAAAGCTCCAACAACCTGACCAAGGATGTAGTTGACAAGGTCTTTTGATGACAAACGTTTGTTTACAAACATAGCAATAGAAACAGCTGGGTTCAAGTGAGCACCTGAAACAGTTCCGATTGAGTAGGCTGCAACTACGATTGCCAGACCAAAGGCAAAGGCAATCCCTAGGTGACCAAGGCCATCAAGACCATTTCCAAAAACAACAGCTCCTGTTCCGATGAACACAAGCATGAACGTACCGATTAACTCAGCAACAAATTTTTTCATTTTCTTTCTCCTTTTTTCAAAAACTAGATACTAGTCTATCAAAAGAGGGAAAGGGTTTCAAGAAAATTGATTGGAAATTTTCAGGGTAAAATTCTATAAAAACGGTAGTGTTTATTTGAAACATTTTTTCTAAAGGTATATACTATCAATATAGTTCTAATAAGTTATTTATTCCCTAATTTGAACTAATTTTTACAACTTTGCTGTTCTTTTATGAACGTTTGAATGGTATCGTGGATACCAAGGAGGAATCATATGTCTAAAGTTGCTATTGTCACAGGTGCAGGTCAAGGAATCGGTTTTGCAATCGCAAAACGATTGGTTCAAGATGGCTTTAAGGTAGGAGTCTTAGACTACAATCCCGAAACAGCTGAAAAAGCTGTTGCCGAATTATCAGCTGAAAATGCCTTTGCTGTCGTGGCCGATGTTTCGAAACAGGCCGAAGTTGCACAAGCATTTCAAAAGGTTGTTGACCATTTTGGTGATTTGAATGTTGTCGTAAATAACGCTGGTGTTGCTCCCACTACTCCTCTTGATACAATTACTGAGGAACAATTTACACGCACTTTCGGTATCAACGTTGGTGGTGTCATTTGGGGTTCACAAGCTGCACAAGCGCAATTTAAAGCACTTGGCCACGGAGGTAAAATTATCAACGCAACCTCTCAAGCCGGTGTAGTCGGTAATCCAAATCTAACTGTTTATGGTGGAACCAAATTTGCTGTTCGCGGAATTACGCAAACATTAGCACGTGATTTAGCAGACTCAGGCATCACTGTTAACGCCTACGCACCAGGTATTGTGAAAACACCAATGATGTACGACATCGCTCATGAAGTTGGTAAAAATGCAGGAAAAGATGACGAGTGGGGTATGCAGACATTTGCAAAAGATATTACTCTAAAACGTCTATCTGAACCAGAAGATGTGGCTGCTGCTGTCAGCTTCCTTGCAGGACCAGACTCAAACTACATTACAGGACAAACCATTATCGTTGATGGTGGTATGCAATTCCATTAAGATACAGGAAAAGAGGTTGGAAAATGATTCAACCTCTTTTATTAGTTTTCATTATTAGTTAGGAGGATACAATAGAAACTCTTTCAATAAATAATATTAGCTTATCCCTAGTATTGAAAAGACTGGATAGCTTGCTTCAAGTCATCTTGTAAACTATTTCTCTGGTCAAGTTGGACATAGACTTCCAACAGACAGGATCTGAAGTTGGAAAATTTATAAAAATCTTCCCTTTCTTCTATCGGAAAGTCAACAGCTTTTATCCAAGAAGCTACTTGCTCTTGCTCCAACTTCCCTTGTAAAATCGGTTCATAAAGCACTCTGGCTAAACGCCAATCTTCATCATCTGTAAAACGAATCGCAATTCTTTTAAACAGTTGGCCAAGTATGTCAAATACTTCATGAATTCTGTTTTTAGGAAAGTCTGGATGACAAACCACCTCTGTCAGTAAATCGGCTCCATGTGCAAAGGCATGAACCCAACCATACTGACTTGAAAAACCCGTTGTATCCTTTTCTTTTGAAAGATAATACAAACCTTGATTTAAAAGGACATTACGAATTCCTGCATTTAATTCCTGATAAAAAATCGATAGCTGGTTGGCATCTGCAGCCAAGAGATTTGCATAAACAAGTGCCCTAAAAGAACGTTCAAGGGTTGACAGGCCTACCTTATCAATCTCTTTATCTAACCCTCCATCAGATGAAATCCTTTCAGCAATGAAATGAAATTGTTCCTGTGTAAATAGCTCTTCCTGAATCCCTCTAGCAAAACTTGTAAAAACAAGGTCATCGCGAATTTCTGGAGAAGAATCTCCCAAATGGTCAAGCAACCACTGGATTTCTTCATCATGATAACTTGGTTTTTCTTCTGCCATTTTTCTAAGTAACTCTTGATACATGGGCAATACCTCTACATTTCTAGCAACTGTTCACAAAGCCAGTCCAAGATAACTTTCTATCTTATTCTTTTTGAGATAGAGTTTTTCCTGCAGCAATTGCATCGGCCTCTGTCATCTCGACAACATTAGATTTAATAGTTTTTGAAGGCATTCTATCCTTACTATACCAATAAACTTTTGATTTTCCATGGTTTGCAACATAGACAATTCTATCTTGCTGTTGGGCTTTAGTTTCAGCTTCACGTGCAATTCTTTTCTCTTCTTCTTTTTGAGAAATTAATGACTCAACTGCACCTATCCTATCGAGCAATTCTGCCTTTTTATCATTATTTTCAATCTGATTAACTGTTTCTTTAGCAGACTTCACTTGACTTGCATCTTGACTTTCTTCCAATTGTTTGACTAAGGTCTCACCTTTTTCTTGCAACTCATTTGCAGCTTTTTCTTTGACAATTCTCTCTTCTTCTGCTTTTTCTTTAGCTTTTTTCTCTTCTTCAACTCGTTTTGCTTCTTCTATGATAGATGAAGTATCCGTCGTTGAAGATGGTGAAGTAGTAGATGTCATAGTCTGCTTAGTTTCTGATTGAGAAGATGAAATTTTCTTGGTGACTGTCGGAGTTTGAAGAGAAACTACAACAAAACTAACAACAAAAAGTCCTATCATTAAATTTCTTTTTCGAATATCTGGTACTTTCTTTACAAAATACCAAATACCAACTCCGCTCAAAACAAGATAGAGAGTAGGAAGAACAATCAATAAAATGATTCCCAACAAGACTAGGCCTATTTTGATAAAACGTATTCTTTGTGAATCCTGCTCCAGCCATTTTTTAATTCTGTTCATATCCTTATCCTAAATTCCCCTACTCTCCCAACTGGGCACTGTAGGCGATGATCTGATCAACTGTGTCAGACAAGAATTGGATGGTATCACGGAGTGGTTTATCTGTAGAGATATCTGCTCCGATAATCATAGCTGACTCAAGTGGTGTCTTGCTACCACCTGATTTGAGGAGATTGAGCCAGTCTTCAGCTCCAGTTTCTGAGTTTTTAAGATGGAGGTAACCAGCTGTTGAGATAACTAGTCCTGCTGAGTAAGTGTAACTATACAAGCCCATATAGTAGTGAGCTTGGCGCATCCAAGTCAGAGCTGCATCATCATCGATTTCAATGGCATCTCCCCAGAAATCGGTCAAAACTTCCTTCATAATGCTGTTGAGTTTGCTTGCTCCGAAAGTTTCTCCTTCTTCAATCAATGTATACACTTTACGCTGGAAGGCTGCTTCCAAAAGGTGAGTGATAAAGTTATGGAAGTAGGTGTCTGTCAAGCGGTGAGCAAGAGCGAAGCGTTTTTGACGTGGGTCGTCAGATTGGTGCTCCAAGTAATCACTGAGAAGCAACTCATTGAAAGTTGACGGTGCTTCAACATAGTAGGTCGACATGTGGGCGTTAAAGTAGCTTTGGTGATTATCTGAAAAGATGAATTGACCAGAATGCCCGATTTCATGAATCAAGGTATAGACATCGCTCAAACGACCTGTCCAGCTCATGAGGACATAAGGATGCACGCGATAGGGGTCCGCTGCATAGCCACCAGAATCCTTGCCACTATTGGCAGCGAAGTCCACCCAGCGCTCTTCTTGATAGCGAGCAACTTCCTGACAATATTCTTGCCCCAAAGGTTCTACTGACTTCATGACCAAATCATAGGCGTCGTCAATAGTCACTTCAGGATTTAGGGCGCTGTCCAAGTCCAATTTCCAGTCTGCAAAGGTCATCTTTTCAAGACCATTTACCTTGGCAACATGCTTGAGGTATCTCTGAGCAACGGGCGCAAAATCCTTCATGATGAGGTCAATCTGGCGGTCAAACATGGCACGGTCCACTTCTTGCTCAGCTAGAAGATAATCAAAGACTGAGTCGTAGCCCTTCATATCTGCCAAGATTTTTTCAGACTTGACTTGAGCTAGATAGGCTGCAGCAGCCGTATTTTGGTGCTTACGAAGTCCTTCTGAGAAGGAACGGAAAGATTTCTCACGAACCTCAGCATCCTCGTGGTTTTGGTAGAAATTCTCATAAGTCACAAAGCTGTTTTTATAAGTCTTACCATGGGCTTCAAAGTCAGCCATTTCAAAGTCCCCAGCTCGCATCTTGGTGTAAATATCCTGTGGACTGTAGAAAACTTCGCCGAGATTGGTCAAGGCCTTCTCCACATCAGCCCCTAGATAGTGGGCTTTTTTGATTTTGGCCTGACGAATAGCTGCCGTCAAATGAGGCAATTCACCCAAACGGTCCAAGACTTCCTCGTCTGCCGCCACCAAGGCATCGTCAAAGAAGGTCAAGGCTACACTGGCATCTGTTTCAAATTCCATCCCAGCTTGGGCAATGTTGGCAAATTCGTCATTGCTATAGTCTGTCGTCTGCGGCATAAAGCCATAGTTGCCAATATGGCTCATCTGAATGTAGATTTGTTCCAATTCCGCAAAGGCCTTTTCAAAATCCTCAAAAGTATGAAGATTACCCTTGTAATCACGGCTAAATTGATTGATGTCTTCGCGAGCCTTCTCGATTGCACGCAAGAAATCCTCACGATCTTGGTATAGGGCTGTTAAATCCCAAAGTTCCTTCTCTGGAAATTCTGAACGGTGTTTTTGTTCCATTTTCTTCCTCTTATTTCTCTAATTCTAATAAAACACTAAGGGCTGATAAGGCGTAAAGTGGTGCTGTTTCTGCTCGCAAAATACGAGGACCAAGTCCTGCCAAGACAGCTCCTTTAGCTTCAAAACTCTCAATTTCTGCAGGCGAGAGACCGCCTTCTGGACCAAAGATAAAGAGCAGTTTAGCTCCTGTTTCAAGACCAGAGACCGCTTGTAAGAGCGCAGCGGCTTCTCCTTCTTTGGCCGACCCTTCATAAGCCACTACGATAGAGTCAAATTGGTCCAGTTGAGCTAGAAAATCTGATTTTTTCTCGAAAAGTGTGACACTTGGTACTAGATTACGCTTGCTTTGTTCTGCTGCTCCAAGGGCGATTTTTTCAAGTTTTTCAACCTTTTTACCCAATTTCTTGCCATCCCACTTAGCAACGGACCAGTCGGCAGGAAAGGCCCAGATTTGGCTAGCACCCAGTTCTGTCACTTTTTGAGTGATGAATTCTAGCTTGTCCCCCTTGGGAAAGCCAGATGCGATGGTCACTTGAACTGGCAGTTCCACATTGTCAGCTAATTCTTGGACCAACTCAAACTGACGGCTTTCCACATTTAGCACACGCGCCAAGCGCTTAATTCCATCATCAAAGACCAAGGTCACCTCATCACCTTCTTTCAAGCGCATGACCTGAAACATATGCTTGCTGGTTTCCTTGTCCTCGATGGTGATAGGGGAGATCGCACTACCTTTGACAAAATACTGCTGCATGTTAGCCTCCAATCACACCTGAAATATCCTTGGTCTTCTTAAAGACGCAGGCATTCCATTCCCCTTGAATCATGTGGGTTTCAAGGAAAAATCCAGCTGACTCAGCCGACTCGCGCACCATATCCCACTTGTCCTTGATAATCCCACTCATGATGAGGTAGCCTTCGTCCTTAACCAAACGATAGGCATCATCTGTCAGATGAATGAGGATATCCGCCAAGATATTAGCTACAATCACATTTGCCTCAATCTCAACACCCTTAAGCAAATCACCTGCAGCTACATGGATATTTTCCATGCCAGGGTTTAGCTCAATATTTTCCTGAGCAACTCGAACTGCTACATCATCCAAATCGTAGGCAAAGATTTCCTTGGCACCAAGCAGCGAGCTGGCAATAGAGAGAACCCCTGAACCAGTTCCCACATCTAGCACCGTTTCGCCACCACGAAGGACCTGTTCCAAGGCAAAGAGGCTCATCTTAGTGGTTGGATGGGTCCCAGTCCCAAAAGCCATACCTGGATCCAGCTTGATAATCTTTTCTCCCACAGTCGCCTCATAGTCTGTCCAAGAGGGAACGATAGTCAAATCATGAGTGATGCGAGCGGGTTCATAGTATTTCTTCCAGTTGTCTGCCCAGTCTTCCTCAGCCAAGGCAGTCGTCCCCATCTTTACCTCACCCAAATCCATAAAATCCGTCAATTCTTCTAAGCGAGCCTGCAAATCTGCCTCAACCGTTGCTACATCAACCGTATCAGGGTAATAGGCTGTCACTACGATTTCTTCTTGCTGCTCAACCTCTGGGAAAATCTCGCCGAAGCGGTCAATATTTCCCACATAGTCCATACTATCTTCGATCGCAACACCTTGCGCTCCCAGCTCAATCAAGAGATTGGAAACTAACTCTTCCCCCTCACGCTTAACTGTAACTTTTAACTCTTGCCATGTTTCCATATTTAAGATACCAAGCCCGTAAAACACAAAACCAAAATAAGAAATTCTCTGAAGACGCTTGTGTCTAAAAGAAGTTTATCTTTTTGGCACAGTGTTTAGGGCAGGTTCAGTTTAGAAATTTAACTGAACCATCCTTTCTAATCACTTACTTTTAAATAATCTTTTAATCTCTCTTGCAACTGAGGTACAACTTGACTGGAGCTAAGAAATTCCTCGACATTCATCAGCTGATAGCCCTGTCCTTCATCTCCAAAGGTGATACTGTCAAACTGGTTCTGTGTCAACTGACCGACTAGAAATACAGATTGTTTATCCGCAAAAAGCATACTTGGATAAACCTTACTCCAAAGCAGACAATCCTCAGTCAGATGAATTCCCAGTTCTTCATAAACTTCACGCGCCATGCACTCAAAAGGACTTTCATCACCTTCACGTCCACCACCTGGTAGTTCCCACATATTGGGCCATGGGATATTTTCCTTGTCATCACGTAAGATAGTTAAGAGCTTATCACCACAAAAGAGGGCAATCTTGCAGCCTGTAAAATCAGAAATTTCTATTTCCATGTCAAACTCCTAGTATCTCGGATAAGGATAAAACTCTCCCTCTTCCAAGCCAACTTTTCCTTCTTCAAAGACTTCTTGGTTCCATTCCATGACGAATTCATCTGCTTCTGGGTCTTCCAAAAAGTCCATGAGGGCATCTAGTCCAACCTCGGCAGTATCTTTGAGGAATAGCGCAAAATAAGCTAAAAATTCACGGGAAAATCCCTTTTTAGGCAGGTAAGGAATGACAGTCAAATAGTCTTCCTCATTGACTGTTGATTTGGCAGGATTGTAAAAAAGCACTGCTTCTTCAAAGAGAATGTCATCTGACGAAACCTCTCCGTCTTCATCCACCATCTCCACGCCTGCAGAGTTTTGCGCTTCTAATAAAAAACTCACTTCAACCGCGTGGTTGCGTTTGTCCCAACTAATTTCAAAATCAAAGGGAAAATTCTTCTCCAACTCTTCCTCTAAAACATCTAAAAATCCGTATGTTGCCATTTTGTCCTCTTTCTATGCGACTCTTAAATCGCCCCGATTGCTCGGAAATATGCTAAAATAGATACTACCATCTTACCACATATACATCAGAAAATCCACGTTAGAAAGGACTGCTATGCCAGACAATCTCGCGCTTCGCATGCGCCCAAAAACCATCGACCAGGTCATCGGTCAGGAGCATCTGGTCGGACAAGGAAAAATCATCCGCCGCATGGTGGAAGCCAACCGCCTGTCCTCCATGATTCTATATGGACCCCCAGGAATCGGCAAAACCAGTATTGCCTCTGCTATCGCTGGAACGACAAAGTATGCCTTTCGAACTTTCAATGCGACAGTTGATAGCAAAAAACGGCTACAAGAAATCGCAGAAGAGGCTAAATTTTCTGGTGGTCTCGTCCTATTACTAGACGAGATTCATAGACTAGATAAAACCAAGCAAGACTTCCTCTTGCCTCTCTTGGAAAGTGGACTAGTCATCATGATTGGGGCTACAACTGAAAATCCTTTCTTCTCTGTCACTCCTGCCATTCGTAGCCGTGTTCAAATTTTTGAGTTGGAACCTCTGTCTAACCAAGACGTCAAAGAGGCCCTGCAGATAGCTCTAAGTAATCCTGAGCGTGGTTTTGATTTTCCAGTAGAACTAGATGAGGATGCGCTGGATTTCATTGCTACCTCTACAAACGGAGACCTTCGCTCTGCTTTCAACTCACTGGACTTGGCTGTTCTTTCTACCCCTGAGAATGACGAGGGCATCCGCCATATCACCCTCGACATCATGGAAAATAGCCTGCAGCGGAGCTACATCACTATGGATAAGGATGGAGATGGCCACTATGATGTTCTCTCAGCTCTGCAAAAGTCTATCCGTGGCTCAGATGTGGATGCCAGTCTTCACTATGCTGCTCGCTTGATTGAGGCTGGTGATTTGCCAAGTCTCGCTCGCCGTTTGACTGTTATCGCCTATGAAGATATCGGCTTAGCCAATCCTGAAGCTCAGATTCACACCGTGACTGCTCTGGATGCTGCACAAAGGATTGGTTTCCCAGAAGCCCGCATTCTCATTGCCAATGTCGTGATTGATTTGGCCCTTTCTCCAAAATCCAACTCAGCCTATGTAGCTATGGATAAGGCACTTGCTGACCTCAAAACATCAGGACACTTGCCTATTCCACGACACCTGCGTGATGGGCACTACAGTGGAAGCAAGGAACTGGGGAATGCCCAAGACTATCTCTATCCACACAACTATCCTGGAAATTGGGTCAAGCAAGACTATCTACCAGAAAAAATTCGTAATCATCACTATTTCCAAGCAGAAGATACCGGTAAATATGAACGGGCCTTGGCTCAAAGAAAGGAAGCTATCGACCGTTTACGAAAAATCTGAAATCCTTTTCAAAAAATTGCACTTTCCTCTTGATTTTTTTTGAAAAAGTGGTATCATATAAACATAGAAACGCTGTGGTGTACGACTTCACACTTAAGTGTTGACCGACTATTTTTTGTATTATTAGGGAAACAAAAGTCTTCTAACAGCATGTAGGCCGTCTCACACGGAAACAGCTTCAGTTAGAGCGAGTTGCCCACCTGCTTAATTGCGCGGGTTCAATACAAACCGTGAAGTTTCGGCACCAATACAGCTTTTTTCTTTGCCTCCTTAGCTCAGCTGGCAGAGCAGCGGACTCTTAATCCGTGGGTCACAGGTTCGATCCCTGTAGGGGGCATCTACATACAACAGGAAAAGCCTTGAATAAAGGCTTTTTTTGCTTAAATAAAATTTTTTTCAAATTCTTTAGAAAACTAGCTTAAATCATAATCCAACACCAATTTTACAAATACCATAAACTAAGCTTATATACCCAAAACACAAAAAGTTCTCTTTCCATTTTACTAGAAAGAGAACTTTTTCTTTAGGAGAAATAACTTAATTTTTAATCAATTCGTGATAGCTCAGCTGGCACTGTTAAGTAATAGGTTGCCGTCAAGCTTGCTTCGCCTTGATTGACAAAAATCTCGATGGAATTTTTATCTAGAACAACTTCCAATTCTTTAGCATCAATATCTACATACCGTCTACTAGTGTCCTGCTCTTCTTCACCTAGAATTTTTTGAACAAGATGGCTACGATCAATGTAAACTTGCTGCGCATTACTGTCATAACCAAATTCAAGATAATCTGTATCATTTCCTAAGTGGTAATGACAATCTTTATCTAATCGGATTTGATATTGGCCTTTTTTAACAGGGAATTGTCTTAGTTTGCCATCTTCCAATCTTAGAATTCTAGGTAAAGTCATGGCACATGCCCATTTGTGTTCTTGGTCATGGGTTGGAAGGGTACGCCCCCATGTCTGCATCCAAGCAATCAGGATACGACGATTTTGATCGTCCAACAATGTTTGAGGCGCATAGAAGTCTTGACCATGATCAATTTCTTGAACTGATTCTGGGATAAAACGTTTTTCTCCCCAATCTACCTTACCCGTGAACAAAACCGATGAGTTGATGTTATGATATGAGTCTCCCTCACGCTGATAACGCATGGGTGACATAATAAGGCAATCTTTCCCATCTAACTCAAAGTAATCTGGGCATTCCCACATAAAGCCTTGGTGTTCTACCCCTTTCAAAAAGATGGATTCAAACTGCCATTCTACTAGGTTATCGGACCCTAGTAGAACGATACAGCCTACATTATCCTTGTGTTTGGCAGCTACTACGGAGTAATAGCGTCCATCTTTTTCAAAGAGTTTTGGATCACGGAAATCAGCAGCAATCAACTCATCTGGCAAATCTGCTCCAGTTGCGACTGGATTTTGTTCAATCTTTTCAAAGTGAATCCCGTCGTCTGAAAATGCCATATTTTGAACTTGACGAACACCTGTTTCTTCCTCGATATGTCCAGTATACATGAGCCAGAGGCGATCATCCTTGACAATGGCAGAACCTGAGAAACATCCATTGCGGTCATAATCTTGGTCAGGAGCAAGTGCCACTGGCAAGTGCTCCCAAGTCATCAAGTCCTTACTTTTCGCATGTCCCCAGTGCATAGGCCCCCAAACACTATCATATGGATAGAATTGATAAAAGAGATGGTATTCTCCACGAAAATAGACAAATCCATTTGGATCATTGATCCAACCAATCTCAGCTGAAAAATGTTCTTCAGGCTTATACTGAGTATTTACGAGATGTTTATTTTCTGCTATAAAACGATTGGCTTTTTCTACTGTAAATGTTTTATTTATCATAAGTATATCCTATTTTATTCCAGTTCCGGAACCACCCAGACCTTGAACAATATATTTCTGAGCGACTACATAGACCAAAATCAACGGAATCGTTGAAATAGTTAATACAGCCATTACCTGATTGATATAAACTGGTTGAGTTGTATTAATAGTTGTAATTGCAACCTGCATTGAAAATTTAGAAGAATCTGTCAAAACCATCAATGGCCAGATATAATCATTCCAGCTTGAAATAAATGATAAAACACCAACTGTAGCAACTGCAGGTTTAGACATTGGAAGCATAATTCTAAAGAAAATTCTAACGATACTTGCTCCGTCCATCTTTGCAGACTCAAGAATCTCTTCTGGAATTGCAATAAAGAAATTCCTAAATAAGTAAATATTAAATACACTCGCCAATCCTGGAATAATAACTGCAAGACGATTATTGACCAAACCTAAGGAATTGATAATGGTAAATTGTGGAATTAACACAGTTTCTACTGGAATAATAAGTAAAGCAAGTAAGAAACCAAATAAAATTTTCTTGCCTGAAAAATTGACTTTTGCAAAAGCGAAACCGGCCAGTGCATTGACAATAATAGAACCAATAGCAAACGTTCCAGCATAAAAAATGCTGTTCCCTAGATAGGTAAAAATACTAAATCGCTCAAATACTTCCTGATAAGGTTTAAACCAATCAGCGGGATTTAAACTTGGTAAGAAGGCTTGCCAACTAGTTAAATTTTTATAAACATCCGCTTCTGGCTTCATGGCTGAAACTACCATCCAAACCATAGGAAAAAGGAAGAGTCCTGCCAATAGGGTTAACAGAATATATTCTAAGATTGTTGTTGGTTTAAATCGTTTCATCTTAGTCATCCTCCTTCAGAACGCGACGTTGCACTAAGCTAATCATACCAATTAACGTTGTAAATACTAAAGCGATTGAGCTAGAATATCCTACAAGACGATCAGTAAAACCTTGTTGATAAATATAGTACACCATAGTAATTGTTGAGTTTAATGGCCCACCTTGCGTCATAACCATTGGTTGTACAATTAGCTTAAAAGCAGAAATTAAAGTTGTTAACAATACAAACAGGGCTGTTGGTTTTAGTAGGGGCATCGTGATATAACGAAACTGAGCCCATTTTGAGAATCCATCTAATTCAGCAGCTTCATAGACATCTTGTGGAATATTCTGCATTCCTCCTAAAAATAAAAGCATCTGATAACCTGCACCCTGCCAAGCAGAAACAAAAACAATTGCATACATAGCTTGTTTAGGACTAGTCAAGAAAGGTTGAGAAGCAATACCTACCTTATTTAAAATAGCATTTAATAAGCCACTATTTGGATTTAAAAGATAAAGCCAAAGAATAGAAATAACTACCAAGGACATGACAACTGGAGCAAAAAAAGCCACTTTAAAAAACATATTCCCTTTGCGCTTTTTATTAACAATCAAAGCCATTCCTAAGGCCGCTCCCAATTGAACTGGAATAATCCAAACAACAAATTTCAAAGTATTCAAGAAGCTCTTTAAGAAAATCGGATCTTTTGTTAATCGAATAAAATTTTCAAGTCCAACAAATTTTCTTTCATCTGGTGTCAACAAATAATAATCTGTAAAAGCGTAATAAATGACCATTCCAACTGGAATTACTAAAAAGATACCTAATAAAATTAAAGCTGGAGCTAAAAAACTATAACCTAGTATGTTATCCTTTATTTTTTCACGTCTTTTTGTATCCACAACAGTTTCTTTACTCATATCCATCTCCTTTAATCATATATATCAAACTAGGCTATTAACAAGAAAGGGGAAGGTAGTTCCAAACATTTTCCTTCCACCTTCTTTTTTACAGATTATTTGAGTGACTGATCAATAGCAGTTTGCATTTCTTTTGTACGAGTATCCAAGACTTTTTGCACATTTGGATTTTCTTCATAATAGCTGATATCTTGCATCGCTTGTTGAAAAGCTCTAGAAACCTGAGGATATGCTACGACAACTGGGCGAGCATGAGCTGTTTTTGAATTTTGTTCCATCAAGAAACGCATTGGTTCGGACACTTTATCTTTGATATTTTCAATTGTAGATTTACGAATTGGAAGGACCGAATTCCCCAAGCTAATAATTTCACTTGATTCTGTATTTGTAGCAAATTTAACAAATTCAGATGCAGCCTCTTTTTTATCAGATTTTGTCGTCACAGCTAATTGCCAACTACCTGAAGGGGATACTAATTTTTTCGTCTTACTAGACACTGGGTAAGGAAGGATACCAAAATCAATATCTTTGTAGTTTGTATTCATGTCAGCAATCGTCCAAGAACCACTCAAAAGCATTGGATACTCTCCTGTTTCAAAACCTTTTTCGACTGGACTAACAGTTGTATAACCTTCTTTTACAAGATTTTGAATGAATTGAACTGCTTCTACACTCTCTTTGGAGTTGAAGTATCCTTCTGCCTTTGTTCCATCTTCGTTTACGACAGAACCATTATTTGACCAAATCAACGGCATATAAGCATATGGTAACATTTCATCGTTTGAATTAATACGAAAATCAATTGCCGGTTTGTTATAATGATCTTTCAATTTTTTAGCAATCGTATTAAATTCATCCCATGTCCATGGCTTTTCTAGCGTTGGAAGCTCTGATTCCGCAATTCCGACCTCTTTGAACATTTTTTTGTTGTAATAAACACCAACATTCGATTCAGAAAATCCAAATGCATAGAATTTGCCATCATAAGTTCCTTGTTGTTTAATACTGTCCAAAACATCATCCATATTATTATCTTTTAGATAATCATCTAGCGGAGTAATCACTTTAGATTTTGCATAAGCTGCCGTATTTGGTCCATCAAGGGTAATAACATCTGGAAGACTATTAGTCGTGATAGCAGCATTAACCTTGTCTTCATATCCTCCACCACTACCACTACGAGGAATGTACTCAGTTACAACTTTGTACTTACTTTTTCCTGATTGATTAAAGTTGTCAACAACTTTTTGCCAAGCTTTTCCTTCATTGGTTTCGTCAGAGAATTGTACCCAGACTTTAATATCATTTGAAGAACTCGCTTGTTTTGAGTTAGTTCCTCCACTACAACCTGCAAGTATAGCTAACGATAGCCCCGCAACAACAGATAACATTGTACCTTTACGCATTATTTTCCTCCTTTTTGAAACGTTTCATTTTTTATTTATTTTTTAAACAAGCTTCTAGCTTGTTTTTGAAACGTTTCATTTATTGATTATATTATAACAGCGCTTTCATTAATTGTCAAGCGCTTTTTAAATTTTTTTTGTTGTTTTATCTCCCCAAAAATATGTGGGAATTACGATTCGTTTTTCTAGAATCTCTTCTCGATTAATCATTTTCAGTATCATTGCAACAGATTCTTTTGCCATCATACCAATATCTTGAACTATTGTAGACACTAGATAAGATTGATCGACAGAAGTTTTTAAACCATCAAACCCAATTATCTGGTAATCATAAGGTGCTATTTTCCCCAGTTCTTTCATAACACTAATAACTCTCAGAGCCATCATATCATTTATTGTAAATATACCATCAATTTCTTTATGAGATTGCAAAAAAACTCTTATCTGATCTTCAGGATTTATTAAAGGTTCTTTCATTTCAAAATTATAGACATCTACTCCTAATTCCTTAGCTTTTTCTCTGAATCCTTTACTTCTGAGTATAGTCTCATTCTCATACATATTAATTGAACCAATAAAAGCAAGGTGCTTATTATCCCTTCTAACCAGTTCCTCTGCTGCAGTTTGTCCTCCTTTGTAATTTGCTGAAGTAACATAGCATACATTTTCCGAAAAATGTCTATCTATACTTACAAACGGTAAATCGGATAAAATATATTTGTCAATATCAGAATATGTAATACCAATAATTCCATCCACTTTATTTTGTTTCAACATTTCGATATATTCGATTTCATTTTGTGAATCGCTATCAGCGTTACAAATAAATAATTTATAATTATATTTTAATAACTCTTTCTCAACATGATAGGCAAACTCCGAAAAAAATGGATGCCATATGCTCGGAATAATCAAAGCGATAGTTTCTGTTCTATTCTTTTTCATACCTCGAGCATAATTATCAGGGATATAGTCCAATGTTTTTATAGCCCTTTGAACTTTCCTTAAAGTTACTTCTTTAATGCCTTTTTCTTTATTAATCACACGTGAAACTGTTCCAACACTAACTCCTGCTTCTAAAGCAACATCTTTCATGGTAATTGATTTTCTTTGTTCTACCATATTATCACCTCCTTTCAATATATAGTATCATGCAAACGCTTTTTAAGCAACTATTTCTCAATCATTTTTGACCAGATCCTTTTTCCTATCATGAATAAAATCACTCCAATCGGCTTTCTGAAATCCCTTCAATATTCATGTGTAAACATCTACATAAAACAGGAAAAGACTTTGTTTCTTCCTATCTCCCCTTCTTCATAATATATTTCCTTTCAGGTTCTTCAACTATTTGAATGATTTCAAATCCTTCTTTTTGGTAAAGATTCTGAGCTCTTTGATTTGCCTTGAAGACATTTAGAGAAATACTATCTATATCTCCATTTTCAAAGACCAAACTAACAAATTTCCTTAAAGCCTGACTACCTAAGCCCTGCCCCTGTTTCTGGGGATTGATAAAAAATCTTCCAATATGAAGATTGCTGTCTTCTTGCCTGATTTTCTGGATAAGCCCCACAAATTCTTGTCCTTCAAAGATTGAAAAGATCCCTTCCAAATCTTGCAAAACTTGAATTGTCAAGGGAAAAGGAATCCTTGGTCCCATCCATTGTTCTTGAAAGGATTTGCCAAGGGAGTTGGACCATTGGCATACGAGCTGAGCGTTTTCTGTACTCACCTTTTCTTCAAAACGAATTATCATCTTTTTCTCACGATCTTGTTTATGTTTCTCCATTATACTACTTCTCCCATTTTTTACGAATAGATAAGTATGATTGATTTTTATTTTTTTCTTGTCGGGAGCATTCTCGCTTCCTTTCTTGGTTTGGTCATTGACCGTTTTCCAGAGCAATCCATTATCAGCCCAGCCAGTCACTGCGATTCCTGTCAGACTCGCTTGCGCCCCTTAGATTTGATTCCGATTCTCTCGCAGGTGCTCAATCGCTTTCGCTGTCGCTACTGCAAGGTCCGCTATCCAGTCTGGTATGCCCTCTTTGAACTAGGCTTAGGTGTCATCTTTCTGGCTTGGTCTTGGGAATTGCTTTCCTTGAGTCAAGTCATCCTAATCACTGGTGGCTTGACCTTAGGTATCTACGACTTTCACCATCAGGAATATCCCTTACTAGTCTGGCTGACGTTCCACCTAATCCTCATGGCTTTCTGTGGCTGGAATCTAGTCATGGTCTTCTTCCTTGCTCTTGGAATTTTGGCTCATTTTATCGATGTCCGCATGGGTGCAGGGGATTTTCTCTTTTTAGCTTCTTGTTCTCTTATCTTTAACGTAACTGAATTACTCATCTTGATTCAGTTTGCTTCTGCAACAGGAATTCTAGCCTTTCTCCTGAAAAAGAAAAAGGAAAGACTGCCGTTCGTGCCTTTCCTCTTACTCGCTACTTGTGTGATTATTTTTGGTAAGCTACTGCTTGTTTGATAAAGTCCTCAATCGGCTCTCCTTGATGGAGAGCTTTTACAATTTTCGAGCCGACAATAACGCCATCTGACACCGCATTGAAACGTTCTACATCAGCTTGACTAGATACGCCAAATCCTGTCAAGACTGGGATATCGGCCACTTGATGCAATTGTGCCAAGTGCTTGTCCAAGTCTGCACGGTAATTGCCTGATTTCCCTGTCACCCCATTGATGGCAACTGCATAGACAAATCCTTCTGCCCCTTTAATCAACTCTTTCTGACGCTCAATCCCTGTGGTCAAGCTTACTAAAGGAATCAAAGCAATATCTGTATCTGCCAAAAATGGTTCTACAAAGTTGGCATGTTCATGAGGAAGGTCTGGAATAATCAAGCCCTTAACCGCTGTATCTGCTAAATCTTTGACAAAGTTCTCAACGCCGTACTGAAAGAGGGGGTTGAAGTAGGTCATTATGACCAGCGGAACCTCTGTTTCAATTGTTTTCAAAGTTTCAACCAAAGCCTGGGTAGAGGTCCCGTGGGCTAAACTGCGCAAGCCAGCTTCTTCGATAACAGGTCCATCTGCAACAGGGTCTGAAAAGGGAATGCCCACTTCAATTGCAGAGACACCCAAATCTTCTAAAAAGTGGATTGTTTCAGCTAGACCATCCAAACCTTTCTCATGGTCTCCAGCCATGATATAGGGAACGAAAATTCCTTTTCCAGCTGCTTTAATAGCGTTCAATTTTTCTGTTAGTGTCTTAGGCATGAGCTTCTCCCTTCTTTGCTGCATCTGCTTCCAAGCGATCCTTGACTTGAACCACATCCTTGTCCCCACGACCTGATAGGCAGACAATCATGGACTTGTCTGGGCCAAGTTCTTTAGCCAATTTCACTGCAAAAGCGATAGCATGGCTAGATTCCAAGGCTGGGATAATCCCTTCCACACGAGACAAGAGTTGGAATCCTTCCAAGGCTTCTTCGTCTGTCACAGGGACATAGCTGGCACGTTTGATATCGTGGTAGTGAGAATGTTCAGGACCGATACCAGGATAGTCCAATCCTGCTGAGATAGAGAAGGCTTCAAGAATTTGACCATGGGCATCTTGGAGGACATCCATGAGGGAACCGTGAAGGACACCAGGACGACCCTTGGTCAAGGTTGCTGCGTGATGCTCTGTATCCACACCAAGTCCTGCTGCTTCAGCTCCATACATAGCTACTGACTCATCTTCCACAAATGGATGGAAGAGCCCGATAGCATTAGAACCACCACCAACACAGGCTACTAGGGCATCTGGTAAATCTTGGCCTGTCAAGTCACGGTACTGTTGTTTGGCTTCTCGACCAATGACACTTTGGAAGTCACGAACGATTTCTGGGAATGGATGAGGCCCCAAGGCAGAACCAAGGATATAATGGGTATCGTCGATATTTGCCACCCATGAACGAAGAGCTGCATTGACCGCATCCTTGAGCACGCGCGAACCATCTGTCACTGCCTCAACCTTGGCTCCCAAAAGCTCCATACGGAACACATTGAGAGCTTGGCGTTTGACATCTTCCTCACCCATGTAGATAGTACATTCCATGTTAAAGAGGGCTGCAGCAGTTGCAGTTGCCACACCGTGCTGACCAGCACCTGTTTCAGCGATAATTTTCTTTTTACCCATGCGTTTAGCCAGAAGAACTTGTCCCAAGGCATTGTTAATCTTGTGGGCCCCTGTATGGTTGAGATCTTCCCGTTTGAGATAAATCTTGGCTCCACCGATATGTTGAGTCAAGTTTTTTGCGTAGTAAAGGGGAGTTTCGCGTCCCACGTACTGACGCAAGAGTTGGTTTAATTCCTCTTGGAAACTTGGGTCTGCCTGACTTTCACGATAGGCCTTCTCCAACTCCAAAACTGCTGTCATCAATGTTTCTGGGACAAAACGTCCGCCGAATTTTCCGTAAAATCCATCTTTATTTGGTTCTTGATATGTCATTCTTTACCCTCTCTATAAATCTTCTAATCTTTTCATGATCTTTTTGTCCGTCTGTCTCCACTCCGCTTGATACATCTACTGCATAGGGAGTAAAGTGTTGAATTGCTTTTACTACATTGTCTTCCTTAAGCCCACCTGCGATAAAGAAGGGCTGAGTTAGTCCAATCGTATCCAGTTGAGCCCAGTCAAAGGTCTGGCCACTCCCAGCTACAGGGGCATCAAAGAGTAGATAGTCTGCCTGAGAATTGGGCACATGACCCTCTCCATCCACCTGCACAGCCTGAATACTGGCACAAGGCAAATCCTCAAACAAATCATCTGCCACCTGACCGTGAACTTGAACCAAGTCCAAGCCAACCTTGTCAATCGCTTCTAGCAGTTCTGCCCGACTCGGTGAAACAAATACACCAACCTTTTTGACAGCTGCAGGAATAAGCTTTGCCAGCTCAGCAGCCTGATCCAAGGTCACCTGTCTTTTACTAGGTGCGAAGACAAAACCGATGTAGTCGGCTCCTGCTGATACGGCTGTTTCCACCGCTTCTTTGGTCGATAGTCCACAAATTTTAACCTTTGTCAATCTGCAACTCCTTGATTCTCTGGCCCACATCTTCTGCCTGCATAAGAGCTGTCCCAACCAAAATTCCGTTAAAGTATGGGGCTACTCGTTCCGCATCCTGCCCTGTGAAAATAGCAGATTCAGAAATGTACAAGCAATCATCTTTGAAATGTTTAGCCAAGTCTACACTGGTCTGCAAGTCAACTTCAAAGGTGGTCAAGTTGCGGTTATTGACCCCGATAATCTCAGCACCAAGTCTGTGGGCCACCTCTAGTTCAGCTAGATTGTGAGTTTCCACCAAGACTTCCAGACCAAGCTCTGTCGCATAGTCATACAGTTCCTTGAGGCGTTTTTCTGACAAGGCTGCCACAATGAGCAAGATGACTGTCGCACCTGCATTGCGAGCGCGGATGATTTGCTTTTCATCGATGATAAAGTCCTTGTTGAGCGTTGGAATCTGTACCTGACTGGAAATCTCCCGTAGATAATCCAAATGACCTTTAAAGAAAACTTCATCTGTCAAAACAGAAATCATCACTGCACCATTTGCTTCATAAGTCTGGACCTGTTGCACAATATCCACATCGAGATTGATATCTCCCAGACTAGGGCTAGCCTTCTTGACTTCAGCGATTACCTGTAAACGGTCTTGGTGTTGTTTTAGATAGTCAGCCAAGCGATGGGTCTGGCGCAAGGGCTGGATTTCCTCCAGCTCCATTTGCTCGACCTCACGCGCCTTCTGCTCCAAAATTCGTGCTAAAAATTCCTGACTCATTTTTGGTACTCCTGTAACAGTCTGAGTTTTTCAAGAGCCTTGCCACTAGCAATCACTTGACGAGCTAAGGCAACTCCTTCCTTGATACTATCAACCTTACCATTAGCATAGAAACCAAGACCAGCATTTAAGACTGTCGTTTCCAAGAATGGACTTGGTTCATTTTTAAGAACGCTGAGCAAAATTTCTGCATTCTCCTGAGCATTTCCTCCACGAATATCTTCGATAGCGTAGCGCTCCATTCCCAAATCCTCTGGGGTAAAGCTTGACAAGCTGATTTCACCATTTTCAAGAAGAGCAATCTTGGTTGTTCCATTCAAACCAGCTTCGTCCAATCCTTCTGGCCCAGCAACCACGATGGCACGTTTGCGACCCATGTTTTTCAAAACCTGAGCTGTACTTTCTAGAAGTTCTGGACGACTAATTCCAAGAAGCTGTGTTTCCAAGGCCATTGGGTGAATCAGGGGACCGGTCAAGTTCATAATCGTTGGAATTCCCAATTCCAAACGAGCTGGCATGATGTATTTCATAGCTGGGTGCATATTTTTAGCAAAGAGAAAGACGATTCCAGTTTTATCAAAGACCTTACCTAGTTCAGCTGGTTTGAGGTCTAGGTTGATGTCCAAAGCTTCGAGGACATCTGCAGAACCAGATTTAGAAGAAATCGAGCGGTTACCGTGTTTTGCCATGTGAACACCGCCACCAGCCAAGACAAAGGCTGCAGTTGTGGAAATATTAAAACTGAAAGACTTGTCTCCACCTGTACCACAGTTGTCCATGGCATCATGAATTTCAGTTGGAATATGTTGGGCATGCCCTCTCATGACTTGGGCAATGGCTGTGCGTTCTTCAGGTGTTTCCCCCTTCATCTTAAGAGCCAAAAGGAGAGAAGCAATCTGCGCTTCCGTTACACGCCCAGTTACGATACGCTCAATGACATCCGTCATTTCCACACCTGATAAATTTTCAAATTTTGCTAGTTTTTCAATAATCTCTTTCATCCTAGTTTCCTCACTTTACAACCTTCTCGATAAAATTCCGAATAGAAGACAAGCCATCTGGCGTTCCAATGCTCTCTGGATGGTACTGGAAACCATAAATCGGTAGGTTTTTATGTTGAATCCCCATGATGGCTTGGTCATCAGTCGAACGAGCTGTCACTTCAAAGTCTTCTGGCATTTCTTCAATCAAAATACTGTGATAACGCATGACTGCACGGCCATCCTCGATACCTTGATACAAAACAGATGGCGCTTCAAAGCTGATATGGCTCTGTTTCCCATGCATGACTTTTGGAGCCAAACCTAACTTACCACCAAAGACTTCTGCAATGGCTTGGTGGCCCAAACAAATCCCAAGAATCGGCTTCTTGCCAGCAAAATCACGAATCATGTCTTCCATCTTTCCAGCATCAACTGGCCAACCAGGACCAGGAGAAAAGACCAGACCATCTGCTTTTTCAGCTTCTTCATACAGCTTGGGATCATCATTTCTCAAGACCTGAACTTCTGCAAAATTCCCAATGTATTGGGCCAAGTTATAGGTAAAAGAATCATAGTTGTCAATCAATAAAATCATGGTCTTAGTTCTCCAATTCTAGTCATAGATTTAGCCTTGTTAATGGTTTCTTGGTATTCGTTTTGGGCAATGGAGTCGTAGACAATCCCTGCCCCAGCCTGAACATAGGCTGTTTGATTTTTGAGAATCATCGTTCGGATGGCAATGGCAAAATCCATATCGCCCGTCGCAGACAAGTAGCCGATTGCTCCTGCGTATACGCCCCGTTTTTCCGTTTCCAGTTCATAGATGCGTCTCATCGCGCGAATTTTTGGTGCTCCAGAAACAGTTCCAGCAGGAAGTGTTGCTTTCAAGGCATCCATAGCAGTGAGTTCTGGAAGCAAACGCCCCTTGACCACACTGGTCAAATGCATAACATAACGGAAGAGCTCCACTTCCATATACTTGGTGACTTGGACACTGGCCGTTTCAGAGATGCGGCCAATATCATTACGACCCAAGTCTACTAACATTCGATGCTCTGCTGTTTCCTTCTCATCCGAAAGCAGGTCTGTCGCCAAAGCCTTGTCTTCTTCATCCGTAGCGCCTCTTGGTCGTGTCCCTGCAATCGGATTGGTTGTCACGATGCCATTTTTAACAGAAACCAAGCTTTCTGGACTAGCTCCGATGATTTGATAATCCCCAAAGTCATAGAAATAGAGGTAATTAGATGGATTGGTCACGCGAAGATTTCTGTAGAAGTCAAATGGATTTCCAGTAACTTCTGCTGAGAAGCGCTGACTGAGCACGCATTGGAACATATCACCATTTCGAATCAAGTCACGAGCGGTTTCCACCATTTCCTCAAACTTCTGAGGAGCGATATGTGGTTTGAAGTCTAACGGAGATAGATCCAAATCTTCAAATTCATTTGGAGCAGGAATACGTAATTCCTCAAGCACTTGGTTCAAGGCTTCTTCCAAGTTTTCTTGACTACGCTCGCTATAAAGAGCATCCTCGATGACATGGATTTTTTCCTTCTTGTGGTCAAAGACCATGTAACTCTCATAGACGAAGAAATGCATGTCTGGCGTTCCAATAGTATCTTCCGGAATTTGACCAATTTCTTCATAAAGCGAAATCATATCGTAACCCACAAAGCCAATTGCCCCACCACCAAAAGGGAGGTCTGAATGGTGCTGTCTCTTATGAGTCACTTCATAAAGGAAATCCAAGGGATCACGATCAATCACTTGACCATTTTGATAAAGGACTCCATTTTCAAACTTAATCTCAAAAACTGGATTATAGGCTAAGATAGAAAAACGAGCTGTTTCCTTGTCTCTCGGAATACTCTCTAAGATAACCTTGTGTTGCCCCTTTAGGCGCATATAAGCCAAGATTGGTGATAAGACATCTCCATGAATGATTCGTTCCATTGTAATTTCCCTTTCAGTTCTACTTCTAGTCCGTGGCGACTGTATGAAAAATCCCCACGCAAAATAACTTGCGTGAGGACGAAATTCGCGGTGCCACCTCAATTATAGGATTTCTCCTATCTCTCATTCCTGTCTCAGATACCTCCTGTAACAGGTTGTGCTATAAAGGGCACTCCCTTGAGAATTATGTTTTCTTCTCTCGTTTCAGATGGACCCAACTTTACAGCTTTCTCTGCTTGTTTCCAGCAACCACAAGCTCTCTGTGAGAGAAAAGACTGTAATTTTTCCATCTATTACTTTTTAGCTTCTAGGTAGTCTGCAATCGCAGCTACGTCCTTGTCTCCACGACCAGAGACATTGATGATGAGAGGTTCATCTCGGTATACCTTCATACTCTTCGAAAATCTCTTCAAACTGCGTCAACGTCGCCTTGCCGTACTCAAGTATAGCCTGCGGCTAGTTTCCTAGTTTGCTCTTTGATTTTCATTGAGTATTACTAGCTTTTTTCATATTAGTCCGGCCTTTTTGTTTGCTTTTAGTAGTAGGCAAGGAGCTGCAGATAGAACTTAAGTTCATCAAAGCGACTTAAGGCCCTAATAAAAGAAAAACAAAATGACCGAAAGAAAAAAGCCCACACACAGAATCTACTTCCATGTGAGGGCGTTGGTAACGCGGTGCCACCTCAATTATAAAGGGATTATCCCCCTTTACATCTCTGCCTTGTCTAACAACAAGTTGCACTGTAAGGTGTGCGCACCGAATTTTCATTGTTTCAAATTCATTTTTAAAATCAGCCCACTTTCACTATTTCCAACCACCTGTTCACAATCACCACAGGCTCCCTGAAGATCAAAAATAGTTACTTTTCTGATTTGTTGAACTTATTTTAATACTTTGTTTTTTCTTTGTCAAGACTTTTTTACAATTTTTTTGAAAGATGTGTGATTCGAATGTGATAATGTCTTTAGTAAATCGAACGTGAAAATGTCCCACTTGTTAGAAATTGGATCCAACTCAATAGAAACTGAATGGAGGCTAAACAGAACTTACTTTAGAACACTCCATCTTTTCCATTAGGATTTTCAAGAATTAAACAATACTAGAAACTCTGTCTCCTAACAAGTTTAGTAGAAACTTCAACAGATGTGACACTTTCCCCCTTTATAATTGCTAATACCCCTTCAATCATTTCTTGAGCTAATTTAACATAATTAGGAGAAATTGTAGATAAAGCAGGAGTGTAATACTGTGAAATTGGAATATTATCAAATCCAACAACGGATATATTATCCGGAATCGCTATTCCTTTTTCGTAACACGCACGAATTAGTCCCTGAACTTTTTCATCGCCTGAAACAAATATAATATCTGGATAATTTCCAAAAGACAAATCATTCACAGCAAAGGAATAAACTGACTCTATTGTAGTTAAACCATAAACTACCTTCAAATCCATAGAATAATTATTATCCTTTAAAAAAGTTCTCACTCCTCTCTCTCGATCCTTATTTACATAAGACTCACCTCCCATAAGTAACCACATATCTTTAAAATTCTTTTCCAAAACTACTTTCATCATATCATAAGTAGCTTGAAAGTTATTGTTAGATACGTAAACTACTCCAGGTGTTTGAGACTCTCCAAAGACAATGAAAGGCATATTATTTTTCTTTAAATATTGGATTCGAATATCATTCTCCCCCTCATAAAAGACAATCACTCCATCTACAAGGCTACCAATACTTGAAATAATTGAATTACTAATCGAATCTTCCTCTCCAAAATATTCAACAATAGCATTTACTCCAAATTGTCTACAAGTTTGTAAAACTTTATCTAAAAGTGTTTGAAACCAGATTAAAGGAAAAGAATCAATCTTCTTCACAGATATTAAAATATTCGTGGTTTCTTTCTTCGTTAAATTCTGAGCATACGCATTTGGAATATAGGATAACTCATCGATGACTTTTTTTATGGCATTATAAGTCTCAGGTTTTACTCTATTCCCTCCATTTATTACACGTGAAACTGTCTTTGGAGAAAAACCAGACAAACGTGCAATATCATATATCGTTACCTTTTTCCCTTTTTCCATTAAAATACTCCTGTCATAAACCTTCACTATAACTATACAATATTTAAATTATTTTAACAAGAAAATTACATTCTAATCTTTTAATCTAGTTTACATCTGGAGGAAATACTTCACTAAATCTACATTAACTTTCAGTACTAGTAACATAAATTTTACAATTCAATTCACTGTTTTGTACTATTTTGTAAACTGCATTACAAATCACCGGATAAGAAAATACACTACCTGAAAATTCCAAGGAATCATTTTCAGTAAATCCTTCTGTATTTAGAAATGTATTCATTATCTGTTCAATATAACACTCTAATATGGGAACAGCTTTCTCCTTAACAATAACATTTCTAAGCATTTCTTCAAATGGTAAATGACAAGCGAACACCATCTCACAAACATCATAAAATGAATGGAAGTGGTATACCTGTATGAGATTATAGTCATCAAAATAAGTTATTTTTCCTGCATCAAAATCCACTTTATATACTCTCAAATTAGTTAGATCCTTTTCTTCAAAAATTATTATGGACACCTCTAAAAACTACCGATTTTCTATTTTTATTGCTCAGAAAACGTTGATACATCAATGTTTAAAAGTATTGAAATTGAGTTTTTAGATGTGCCCTTATATTTCTTATTATTTAAAGAAAACAAAAGGACTAGAATAATCCGTCCCTTTGTTTATCCCTAGATTAGCTGATTTCCTCAACATAAATCACACCAACAATATTAGCAATTTCTTCCATTAGTTTAAGGTGCTCAAATCTACCTGATAATTCCAGAGTAATAAATGACGCGATTTTTTTGTCTGGAACATCAAAATATTCAATTCTTTCTGAATTAACATCTCCAAATGCAGTTCTAGAATCAGTCATTCTAATGCCATTCTCAGCACAGTATACTAGTACCCGATTATATGCCTCTGTAGATCTAACAACGATATACAATTCGATTATCTTTGAACGACTTTGAAGATATTTTTTTAAAGGTTGGAACATAGTTATAACACTCCAAACAGAAACTGCTCCTAGTACGGCTCCTTCATAAAAACCAACACCTATAGCTAGACCGATTCCAGCTGAAGCCCATATTCCGGCTGCAGTTGTTAAACCAGTTATTTTCTTTTTATCTGTAATAAGTATTGTTCCAGCCCCAAGAAAACCAACACCTGATATAACTTGCGCACCTAAGCGTGTAGGATCTCCTGTACCAAATTTATAAGATACATACTCATTAGTCATCATAATTAAACATGCAGCCAGACAAACAATACTATGTGTACGAATACCTGCTGGTTGAGATTTACTTCCTCTCTCTAAACCAATTACACCACCAATAACTAATGAAAGTACAATTCTTAATACAATTTCGATATATGATAGTCCTAAGCTTGTTGCCTGCATTATTATTTCCTTTTTCTACTAGCTGGTCTCTGAGTAAAGTATAATACAGAACCAGAAATTATCATTAATACAATAGTATAAACGAACACAAGTGCTTGAGCATTTGAAGTTGCTGTTTCATCACCTGCTGAACGAATAGTTATACCCAGCGGTTGAGCTAATGGATGGTAAAGAAATACAGATAAGTCGAAGTCAGTTAATAAAGAGTTAAAGTTTAAAGCAATAACAGAGAGAACAACCGGTAAAATAAATGGAATGATAACCTTCATCATAGTATAAAAAGGTGAAGCACCCATACTTCTTGCTGCATCTTCCATCTCATCATCAACACTAAATAAAATAGCACGTACCATTCTATAAGAAAATGGGATTTTTACAACTATATATGCAATAAGTAGAATTACCAAACTACCTACCAAAATCTGATTCAAGACAAGAAATTGTGGCTGATTAAAAGTAAATAATAAACTTACTGCTAAAAGTGTACTTGGTAGTAACCAAGGAAGTAGAGCACCATATTCAAATAAGAAATCAAAGCGAGCTTTATGTTTTCTGACAACACGAGCAAATACAACTGCTAGAATTGTTGCTGTTGTCGCAGCGATAATAGAATAAATAAAGCTGACCAAGAATGGAGAGAATGCCGCACTATTACTAAAGAATAAGCGATAATTTTCTAAAGTAAAGTTTGATAATGTTAAGTTACCTGTTTGAATTGCAACTGGATCTGTAAATGAGTATAATACTATAAAAATTAGTGGAAGCATGAAAACTGTGAACAATCCATATGCTACAATGTGAGCAATGATATTCCAAGGCTTAGACGCAATTTTTTGTTTTTTAAGAGGCGCTTTAGTCTTAGAGATAGAAATATAATTTCCACCTTTTTCTATCTTATTCATGATAGTAAGCAAAATTGTAGTTGCAATACCTAAAATAATTGCAAGTAGGGCAGCTAAATCACGAGAATTCCCCATCCCTGCAAATGTAATAATCATTGGATTTATAGTTTGAAATTCTTTACCACCAACAATCATGGGTGCTGCTACTGCAGATAAACCACTAAGAAAAACCATGATAGTAAGTGCAAATAGAGTTGGAATTAAGGTTGGTAACACTACTTTTCGGAAAACAGTAAATGGTTTTGCTCCCATATTTCGAGCAGCCTCAATAGTGTGATAGTCAACGCTTCGAATTGTATTTGTTAAAAACAATGTATGATTAGCAGTTCCTAAAAATGTCATAATGAATAAGACTGCACCATACCCAATAAACCAGTTAGGGTCTAAAGAAGGTATAATATTTTGTAAAAATTTTGTAATCAATCCATAAGGACCATAGACAAATTTATATCCAGTCGCTAAAACCACTCCTCCATAAATTAAAGAGGTCATATAACCTAATTTTAAAATTTTAGCACCTTTAATATCAAAGTATTCTGTAAATAGAACACAAAGAATACCTACGATATTAACTGTAATAATGAGTGAAAATGCCAACTTAAAACTGTTCATAATACTCTGAAGTGCCCTTTGAGATTTTAGAACACGATGTACAGCATCAAGGGAAAATTCTCCTCCTTTTACAAATACATTCACTACTAGATCAAAGTTTGGATAAATAATAAATGTTACTAAGAACCAGATTAACCCTAAACGAATAAGCCAATCTTTTAAATTTAATTTATGACGCATACTGCACCTCCTTAAAATTGCAGAACGTCTGATGGTGTGATAAATAATTCCACACTTTCTCCGACAGATCTAATAGCAGCCTGACTATCAATACTTGTTACATTAAGAATCTGACTTTCAGAAACTTTTATTGTATAGTGAATTGTAACTCCAGAAAACTCAACATCAATAATTGTCCCTTTTAGAATGAAATCTTGTTCAGTTTCACGATTGAATCGAACTTTCTCTAATCGAATGTATCCTTTTTTATCTTCTAAGAAAACGCTTGCATTTTTCAGTAATACTTCGTGGACTGTTTCATCGGTCAAAACATTAATATCTCCAATAAAATCACATACAAATTCAGTTTGAGAATTATGATAAATTTCTACTGGTGTACCGACCTGTTCGATGTATCCATTGTTAAAGACTGCAATTCTATCAGATAAAGTCAAGGCTTCCTCTTGATCATGAGTAACATATAAAGTAGTAATACCTAACTCTTTTTGAAGTCTTTTCAACTCTTTTCTCAAATCTACACGTAATTTTGCGTCAAGGTTTGACAATGGTTCATCTAGACAAAGAATTTTAGGTTCAAGAACCAGAGCACGAGCCAATGCTACCCTTTGTTGTTGACCCCCAGATAATTCTGATACATTACGCTGTAACTGTTGATCAGAGATCTTAATTTTTGCTGCTACTGCTGATACTTTAGCTTTAATAACATCTGGAGCTACCTTCTTAACTTTTAAACCAAATGCAATATTATCAAAAACAGTCATAGTTGGAAATAGCGCATAAGATTGAAATACAATACCAATTCCACGCTTTTCAGGTTCCAAATGAGTGACATTTGTTCCATTAACTTCAATACTTCCTGATGATGGATCTAGAAAACCTACCAATGCTCTCAAAGTAGTTGATTTACCACATCCTGAAGGCCCAAGAAATGTAAAGAATTCCCCTTCATGTATATCTAAATTTAGATTATCAATTGCAACAAAATCACCATATTTAATTTGAATATTATCAAATTTAATCATCTCACTAACTCCCTCTATTACTAAACCAAAAGCCTCTCTTTATTTCTTCTATAAATTTAGAAATAATAGAGAGACTTGGACATAAAAATTAACTCTTATTTCTTATTGTACGTATTCTAATTCAGCTTTTTCTACCCATTCATCCAAATGTTTTCCAACAGCTTCCCAGTCAATATTTTGTGGTTTCACTTGATCCACAAATTTTTTCGTATCTTCAGGTAACTCTGTTAGGGCATCTTTATTTGCAGGAATAGAACCAAAGTTCTTACTATATTCTACTTGAATTTCTGTTTGACCAAACCAATCAATAAATTCTTTAGCTAACGCTTGTTTTTTACTAGTGCTTAAAACCATAGTTTGTTCAGTTACAAATGGTACACCAATCTCAGGAGTCATAACTTTGAAAACAACATTTTGTTCTTTTTGTCCAACTAATGCACCAGAACCCCACATCATTCCATATTGTATTGGATCTTCTTTGTCTAACATCTTAACAATTGAACTTTCTCCCTTTTGAAGAGTGTATGCATTTTTCAAATATTCTTTTGCTGCTTCCCAACCTTTTTCGGAAACACCTAATTCACCTTTATCATCAAGGTATCGAACTAAGATACTTGCTAGAATTGCCCGTCCTGTACCACCTTGAAGACCAGAAATTGAATATTTACCTTTATACTTACTACCTAATTCAGTCCAATCTTTAGGCATTTCTTTTACATCAGGCGCCCCAATTAAAACTAATGGTTGAACAATCACAGGATTATAATAATTATCTTTATCTGATAAAGATTGATCAATTTTATCTAACCATTTAGGCTTGTACTGGACTAGTAATTTTTGATCTCTAATTTTATTTGAATCAACAGCACCAATTCCAAATACCATATCTGCAACTGCATTATTCTTCTCGGCAATAACACGGTCTGCTAATTGAGCACCAGGAATATCAACCATTTTTATATTAAAACCAGCTTCTTTTGCTTTAGCAGTTAACCAATCACCACGACCATTTGAAACTGAGTTCGAATAGATTACTAATTCTTGACTTTTATCAGCTTTTTCTTCAGATGAAGAAGCAGTCGTAGAATTTGAACCTCCAGAGCAAGCAGCAAGTGTAGTAAGAGCAACTCCCGTTGCAAGTACAGTAGACCAAACTTTCATTTTTTTCATGATAAGTTCTCCTTTTTTATTATTTTATTTAAATTTTTCGTGATATGGAACAAATTGTCTCATATCTTCAAATACAGTATAGTCAATACGGTTTACAGTAATAGTTGGAATCTTCTCTAATAAGATTTCAGTTAATTCTGCTCTGACTTTAGTAAACTCTTCTTCCTCCTCTTCGGTTAGAGGAATCCGAAGATATCCAATTGAAATATGGAATTGATATCTATCATGATTAGGGAAACGAACACCTGCTTTTTCTGAAACATAAGTACGAATTTCTTCTAATCTCTTTGCAGAAGCTTCATCTGCAGGTTCAACTAGTATGTTTTGTTTTCCCATTTCAGTCACACGCATATGAATTTCTTCATCCAACAATGGAAAAATTTCAAGTTGTTTAGCAAAGTAATCATGTATTTCCTGTAAAGGTGTATCAAGAGGAAGATTACTGCTCCAAAACTCCGTTTCACGATTTTCATGGCACAACAATTCAATTACAGTCATGTGAATAGAATTCCTTGGAGTTAAAGTAAACTTATCGATAAATGGTAATTCTCTATAACGTGATTGAATAATATCAACAACTTCCATCAAATCTTGTTTAGTATAAAGATTTGCTACAACAGTATTTCCTGGAAAATGATTAAATTCTCCATTTTCTTTGAACTTAATTTTTGTTAGGTTTTTCATATAAAGACCCTCTTTTTTATATTTGACACCGGTGTCATCTATGCTTATATTATATAACGAAACCGTTTACTTTGTCAAGCGCTTTCAAACATTTTTTAAAAAAATTTATCTTTCATTAAATATGCATTTCATTAAAAGTTTAAGTAATTTTTCCAAAATACAGCACTCATATAGACAGTATCATCAATTATAGCCATTGGGATTTTTTGATTGCCAATTCCATGTATCTCTACACATGTCTTCAATCGATTTTGTTGTCCTCCAATTTAATTCCTTATATGCTTTGTCTGCATTTGCATAACAAGTTGCAACGTCTCCTGAACGTCTTGGGACTATTTTATAAGGAATAGGGATCTTATTAACACTTTCAAATGTATTTACAAGTTGTAATACACTAGTGCCTTCTCCCGAGCCTAGGTTATAGATATAAACATCTGTTTTTTCAGATACTTTTTCTAAAGCTTTTATATGTCCTATTGCTAAATCTACTACATGGATATAATCACGCACACCAGTACCATCAAGCGTATCATAATCATTTCCGAACACACTTAGCTCTGACAGCTTACCTACCGCTACTTGTGCAATATAAGGCATCAAGTTGTTAGGAATTCCTGAGGGATCTTCCCCAATCAAACCAGACTCATGAGCACCAATTGGATTGAAATAACGAAGCAACGCAATACTCCATTCTGAGTCTGCCACATGAACATCTTTTAAAATTTGCTCAAGCATCACTTTCGTATACCCATAAGGATTTGTAGCACTTGTTTGCATCGTCTCAATTAGAGGTGACTGATTGTTAATTCCATATACAGTCGCACTTGAAGAAAAGACAATCTTTTTAACATTAAATTCTGACATCACTTCAACAAGTGCCAATGTACTCATAATATTATTTTTGTAGTACATCACAGGCTTTTGCACGGATTCTCCGACAGCTTTATAACCTGCAAAATGAATTGCAGCATCAATCGATTCTTGTTCAAATACCTTTCTCAATGCTTGTTTATCACAAACATCTAATTCGTAAAACACGGGACGTATTCCTGTAATTGCTTCAATACGGTCTAGCACCAAGATGCTAGAGTTCGAAAGGTTGTCGACAATGATAACTTCCTTTCCTAAATTTAGTAATTCTACTACGGTATGGCTACCAATATAACCAGCTCCGCCTGTTACCAATATTGCCATTTGGGTTTCCTCCTAATTAATTCCAACCGACTTAACAAATCTCATAAACGCTTCATGCCCAGACGGTGTATTCTTATAAACTCCTGCATCTTCCAGAACTCTCGCAAACACTTGTCCTACTTCGTGTTGAACTACGCTATTAACCTCTTCTTTATTAATGCGAGGATATTTTTCTTTCAATTGGTCGGCCCATTCTAAATGATAATCCGCAATTGCGTTATCCTCTCCTAAAAGATATTTTCCAACTTCTTCTAACTCTGGTTTCAAACGAGGTGGTAATATCGCAAGTCCCATCACTTCGATTAACCCGATATTTTCCTTTTTAATATGTTGTACATCTTGATGAGGATGGAAAACACCATCTGGGTATTGTTCAGTAGTATGATTATCTCTTAGAACAATATCTAATTCATATCTCCCGTCCACTTTACGAGCAATAGGAGTCACCGTATGGTGTGGGACATCTTCAGTCATAGCAATGATGTCTACTTCTAAATCTGAATATTCTCTCCACTTATTTAGAATTTTAGTAGCTAAATCTAACAAGCGATTTTTATTTTCACTTTGTAACCTAATTACTGACATTGGCCATTTTACAATACCAGCATTAACATCCTCAAAGTCTTTAAAACGAAATTCACTCTCAAATTTTGCTTTTTCCATTGGGAAAATATGTTTCCCTCCCTGGTAGTGGTTATGACTAAGAATGGAGCCTCCTGAGATAGGAAGATCAGAATTTGAACCAGCAAAATATCCTGGCAAAATATCAACAATCTCCAATAATTGTTCAAATGTTTTAGAGGTAATAGCCATTGGTACATGTTGACTATTTAAAAATATCGCATGCTCATTAAAGTATGAGTAGGGAGAATACTGGAATCCCCATACTTCGTCACCAAGTTTCAACCGAATAATTCTATGATTCGAACGTGCTGGATAATTTATTCGCCCCTGATATCCTTCATTTTCCATACATAGTAAACATTTGGGATAATTAGTTGCTTTTACTAATTTTTCAGCAGCAATTGTTTTTGGATCTTTTTCGGGTTTTGACAAATTTATCGTAATCTCTAGCTCTCCGTATTTAGTTGATGCTCTAAATTCAATATTCTTAGCAATAGCAGAAGTTTTAATATAATCACTATCTTTACTTAACTTATAAAACTCTTCAACTGCTTCTTGAGGTGATATATCATATGAACTCCAAAAAATATCATTTAATCGACTAGGTAAAGGAACTATGAAATTCATTAACTCTGCTCCTAAACATTCCTTTTCCTCGATTAAATCTTTAATTTTACCGTTTTTTAAGGCGATTTCCACTAAGTAATCTTTTATTTGTTTCAGGTCATTTTCATCGGAAATGCGATCAGTTCCCTCCTCACCTATTAACGCTAGTACTCTATTTTTCACATATATTTTGTCAATTTCATTATACATTCCGTATTCAATTACTCTATCAACAAAATTATCAATAATTGTTTTCATATATTTTTCTTTCTAATTTATGTTCCCATATTTTCTATACATTATCCATTTATAAATTGATTGCGTAGTATGAGCAATTTTATCAAGGTGATGAATAATATCCAAAGCACCAATTACTTCAGAAACGTTCCCATCATCTTCAAATATATAATTCATTATTTTCTTTTCAATATTTATACTAAGCTCTTCTATCTCATTCTGTTTTTGTATAACAACCATATCTAAACATCCAGATTGTTCCTCTCTATAACAAGATATAGCCCTATTCATATGCAGTCCGATAACTTCATGAAGTATTTTTATTTCTGAAATAATTTTCTTCAAAATTTCATTATTTTGAATAATCTGTAGATTTTTTAAAATTTCAACAATTCTATCCCCAATACGTTCAATGTCAGTTGATATTTTTATTACACTAATAATTCTTCTTAAGTCATATGAAACAGGATGTTGTAAACAAATTAACTCATATCCTTTTTTATCAATATTTAGAACTGACTCATTTATGATTAAATCTTCTTTAATCAATTCTACTCGTTCTTCATTTGATAAATATTCAAATAACTTCTCATATTTATCAAGCACAGATACCCAAATGGTCTCTAAATTATTTGATAATTCTATAATTTCATTTTCTAAATATAACCTTAACATTTAGGTACCTCTTCTTAACAAAGTTCAATAGTAACAATTAATATTTTAAACAATATATCAAACATCAATAACTAGAATACTTGCATCATCCTTCTTTCCATAGATTGGATCAATAGCAGAAGAATTAAATCTCATCTTAATTAACTCTTCAAAAGTTTTATTTTGATTATTTTGATAGAATTCATAAAAGCCATCGCTCATTAAAACAATTTGTTCACTAGTAACATCTATTTGATTAATAATAGCATAGTCTAAAAATCTCTCATCCAACGAACCTATCCAGTACCCATTCGGTTGATTAGATAATTTTCTGATTTTTTGTAAAATAATTTTTTTATTTAAAACACTATTTGTACCAATTGAATCTTTTATCTCATTTTTCCCTTTTTCAAATAAGTTATCTACTCTATGATCAGTTATTTCCATTTCGTTTACTAACATGACGCAGTCACCTAGCATCATATACTCCAACTTTTTTTCTGAAAGTTTAGCAAATATAAAAGCAAATGTTGGTAAGCGATAATACTCTGTTAATTCATATGAGTTTAAACCGATTTCATCTTTAACCTCGAGTAAAGCAGTTTCAAATATTTGTTTAAGAGTTTTTGATTCTTTACAATTAACCGACAAACTTTCTGATAAAATATGTACAACTTCTGAGACTGAATAACCTATCTCCTCTTTAGAATTATATAAATCTGTAGCTCCATCGATAATCCAAAAATACTGATTTTGTGAACCTACAGTATCCTCATTTTCTACAGAACTTCCTTGTATCGAACAAATTTTATTTATCTTTACCATAATACTTCAACCCTTTTAGTGTCAAAAGTAAACCAATTCCTGTCACTGTTAAGAATAGTTCCATAATCTTGTTCGAACCAGTCTTTGGTAATTTTTGTTTTACCTCTACTATTTCTTTAGATTTATTAATATGATTTTCAGTTTCTCTGCCATCTCCAACTATTTTATGGTTCACTTCTTCTATCTTATTATCTTGTTTATTGCCGATCTTGTCATTAATTTGTCTATTATCTTTACTTGAGTTAAACTCTCCTTTCTTCTGGTTACTATCAATTACATTATTTGAATTAGATTGTTTTTCATGCACATATGAACTTGTTTTAAATTTTTCCTCTTTGTTTTTTTCTTTTTCGTTTTTATCACTTAAGTTATTTGTTACAATTTTGTAAAGCCCATTCTCCGTTACAATATTGAAATTACCATCGCTATCACGTATAACTGGTTCTTTCCCATTTGCATTAGATTTGATGAATGATATATACTTACCGGATAAATTATAAAATTGGTTATTTAAAACGGTTATTTTACCCTTTGAATCCTCAATAACAATTCCTTCTTTACCACCGAATATACTATTCTCTGAGACTACTAAATTATCACTAACTCGTAATAATTCAATATTTGGTTGTTCTGTTTCCTTAGAATTATTATTAATTACATTTTTTGTTACAGTAATATCTGATACTTTTCCTAAATATTCTGCACTATCTTTTGCAACTCGTATCGCTTTTGTTTTAGGATCGGCAATATTAAATATATTTTCGGCGATAACCACCTGTTTATTTAAATCTAATAGGTCTTTAGTGTTTTTATAGCTATAAGCATTTACTAAAGCTGCTCCGCTTTCTCGATAATGTACACTCTCTCCTTTAACTTTCTTATCAAAGCGATTTCCTTTGATTAATACATCAGTGAATCCTGTAAAACGTACACCTGCATACATCATGTTATCAAAATGATTATTTAAAATTTTAATATTAGAGGGGTTCTGTGTCGACAATGTTTGATAGTGTGTGCCAATTGCTGTTACTAATTCCCCAGATTTATCACTTTTACCAAAATATGAATTTTGAATAGTAACATTTTCAGATTTTTTCCCATCATCATTCAAAGCATAAGGAAAACCTTTTCTAGTCAATGGTTCAATCTGAATACTCTCCTTACTTATAATTTGCCCATCTTTCATAGTTTTAGGTAAAGCTTGACCAAGAAAACGAGAATTATCGACTAATACATTTTTCGAACCTGCAATTTGAATAGCATGCCCTTGATAACTATCCTTGAATGTTACGTTTTTTATAGTTACGTTATTTGAATTCCCAATAGCAAATGCACCTGAAGAATTTATAAGTGGTAGATTTTTTGCTTTAGTTCCTTCTTCATTCAAAGCACCGTTCATATCAATAGTACCACCAGAATAACTAATATCTTCTGTTGGGCCCCATTCTACTTGCGCACCATCATCCGTAAATAAACCTGTCATAAAAACAATAGAAGGGTGATTCTTAATATTTATACCATTTAGAATTGTAGCTTTCTCATTCAATTCTAAGTGTGTATGACTTTTTAAAAAAACAATTTCTTTTACTAAATAAGTTCCTTCAGGAAAATATACATTTCCTCCGCCTAGTCCTTTAGCTGCAGCATCTATTGTATCTTGAATTGCTTGACGATCATCATTAACCCCGTCACCTATTGCTCCATAATCTTTAACATTCAAAGCTACGTGTTCGTTCAGATTAGTACTTAAAATAGTATTCACTTCCATCCCAGAGATGTTACCCATCATAGTATCATTTGTTATATCAGGTTTATTTTGATTAATACTCACTCCTCCATTATTATCAGTACTTAAACTTGAATTGTTATCAAGACTGAGAGTATCAGAATGGGGTTCCGCAGATAATGATGTAGATGTGCTACTCAACAAAGAGTTCATTTGCATATTATCTTTAGACGAAGAAGTTTCACCAACTACTTCATTAGCTAAAACACTTTGTGTTCCAATAAATAAAACCGCTAAGAGAACTGAGCAAACTCCCACCTTAGACTTACGAATAGAGAAAACCTCATTTTGTTGAAAAGATTTCATATTAGCCTCCAATTAAAAATATTATGTCCTAATTTAATATTCATATAAATTCCATACCAGAAAATGACACCGCTGTCATTTTCTTTATAATATATTTTTAAATCAAAATTGTCAAGGAATAACACAATAAAATATCAAAATTGTGAAAGCGTGACCATTTATATATCTAACCATACTTCTAATAATTCTTTAACCTTCCATTCAAAAGTGATTACTATCTTTCTTAGCTTGAACATAAAAATATCCTATTCACTGTATTTAAAGCATGTTGACATCTCGTAAAATACTAATTTATAAATACAAGAACAAATATCTTGTCATGCAAGCATTCGCCAGGTATATTTACATGAATATCGTTCATATAGCGGATTGAAATCAAAACAATACAATATATTTCTTAAATAGATTTTCTATAAAAGCTAGATTCAAGCTCTATAAAAATAGACGCAGTTCTTCTAAAATACTGGAATAGGACATATAAATCATTGCAGACACGTGTTTTATAGATTATTTCAAAAGAATGACTAGAACATGAAAAATAGTCTCAAAACTTTGAACAATATTCTGAAAACAAAAAAGAAAGACGCGAGTTTCCACAACCTCATTCGTGGAAACTCGCGTCTTTCAAAAAATAGGGTGAATTGAAAACTAGAACAAGACACTACATTTTCTAAATGATGCCTAATAAAAATTCTAAATGCTACACCAAATTGCTCACATCTCATTTCAAACCATACAGTATATTGAAACTATAAGAGTACACCTTTGCTTCTAAAATATTGCTAGAAATTAATTTGACTATCCTGATTGATTTGTCCTGTTTTTATTTCATTTTACTATAGGACTTTCAATTGAAAACAACAGTTTTACACTCAATTAGACTTTTTAGAAACAGAATCACTATTACTTGACTGTAGTTTGTCATTTTTTTGATGAAACTAGTACTTTTTCAGAAACTGTTTTGAAAGTCTCAATGATATAGTCTACTTCTTCATCGCTTAATTTAGTGTGAAGAGGGAGCGTAATTTCATTTTCAAAGAAGGCATAGGCCTTGGGATAATTCGCCATGTCAAAGCCAAGATTCTTATAGGCTGTCAAGAGCGGAAGCGGTTTGTAGTGCACATTACTTGCAATTCCTGCTTTAGCCAATTCTTGGATGATAAGATTGCGTTCTTCTAAGCTTGCTCCTTCTACATGGGTGATGTAGAGGTGGCGGCATGATTCAACTGTATCAGTCTTGTGTGCCAATGGATGGATGCGAGAACCTGCAAAACCACGATCATAGCGGTCCACGATCTCCTTACGACGTTCTAGCAAACCAGGGTAACGGTCCAATTGTACCAAACCAAGTGACGCCATGATATCGGTCATATTGCACTTGTAGGCTGGTGTGACGATATCGTATTCCCATGAGCCCAGTTGCATCTTAGCAAGAGCATCCTTAGTTTGCCCGTGAAGGGAAAGAATTTGGAATTCCTTGTACATCTCTTCGTCGTCAATCGCTGGATTGGCCTTCCAAGTCGCACTTCCTCCCTCAGCAGTTGTAAAGTTCTTAACGGCGTGGAATGAGAAGGAAGTAAAGTCAGCGATAGAACCAGCTGGTTGCCCTTTATAAGTAGATCCCAAAGCATGGGCACTATCAGAAACAATCACGATACGGTTAAAGACTTTTTGCCACTTGCTTGAAGCGGTAAAGAGATCACGTTTCTTCTCCACAACTTGGAACAAACGGTCATAGTCGCAAACAATCCCTGCAAGCTCTACTGGGATGATCACCTTAGTTTTCTCAGTGATAGCTTGCTCCAGCAAGTCATAATCCATCTCAAAAGTATCTGCTTGAATATCCACCATGACAGGGGTCGCTCCTACGTGAGTGATGACACTACATGAAGCTGTATAAGTCATAGCTGGAACGATGACTTCATCTCCAGGACCCACTTCCAAAACACGCAAAATCAACTCAAGCGCGGCAGTTGCAGAGTTAAGACAGACAGTCTTAGGCGTCTGTGTATATTGAGACAAGCGACGCTCTAGTTCTTTTGTCTTAGGACCTGTTGTGATCCAACCAGAACGCAGGGTATCCGCTACTTCAGCAATTTCTGCTTCCGTAATATCGGGTGGTGAAAATGGAATATTGTAATTTGGCATTGATTTGCTCCTTTTATCTGTACTCATTTTCTAATGACTACTTTATTTTAGCACTTCAAACACGGTTTGAAACATGATTTTAATGTCTCCTAGGAAACTAAATTCTCGGAGATAGGCGAGGTTATAGCGCATCTTTTCAGGAAGGACGTGTTCGACATAGGCTTGGTCAACCGACAAACCTTTCTCCGTCATTTGACTGATAATAGTGTCCTCATCCTTGTAGTGAATGCTAGCTGGAGAGGTAATCCCTGCTGGCAAAAGCAAGGTTGCCATCATTTCAGGGCTATACTGCTCTGTGTAGCGTGGCACTTCAGGTCGTGTACCGACAAAGGACATTTCGCCTTTAAGGACATTGACCAACTGAGGCAGTTCGTCCAAACGCACACGGCGGATGAAATTGCCAACCTTGGTAATGCGGCTATCGTTAGCAGAAGTCACTAAACTTCCTTTTTTGTCTGCATCCGTCACCATGGTACGGAACTTCCAAATCTTGAAAGATCGATTGTACTGGGTCACGCGCTCTTGCTTGTAAATCACTGGCCCCTTGCTATCCAACTTGATCCAAATACTCAAAATGAGAAAGATGGGAGAGGTCAGAACCAGTAGAACCAAGGCTAGAACCCAATCCAAGCAACGCTTGAAAATCAGCGAACCCTTCCTTTTAGAGACAAGCTGGTAGTAAGACTCAACCTCGCTTGATTTCATTTCCACGGGCAAGTCTTCCCATTTCAGCATGCTGTTTCTCCTTTGTTTTTATTATACTATTTGTCAACATTTTTCATTATACCATAAAATGGAAAAGGCGGTGAAAGAAATCTGTAATTTGAAGGATTTCCTTCTTATGCTCAATGGAAATCAAAGAGTATTAGGACATGGCCCCTGCCTGCAAGCTATACATCTTGTGGTAGGTTCCTCCCAGAGTCAAGAGTTCCTCATGTGTTCCACTCTCGATAATGCGCCCCTTGTCCAAAACATAGATACAGTTGGCGTCTTGAATGGTCGAAAGGCGATGAGCGATGGCAATGGTTGTCCGTCCCTGTCTCATCTTAGCCAGAGAAGCTTGAACCAAACTTTCTGTTTCAGAGTCAATATTGGCTGTCGCTTCATCCAAAATCAAGATTTTAGGCTGACTGGCGACTGTTCTAGCAAAGGCAAGAAGCTGACGCTGACCTGTTGAAAAACTGGAGCCACGCTCAGAAACAGGGGAATCATAACCCTGAGGAAGTTCTTGAATAAAGGAATCTGCATCCACGAAAGTTGCCGCAGCCTGAACCTGCTCATCACTGATCTCTTGGTACATGGCGATATTGGACTTGATGGTTCCATGATAGAGGAAGGGCTCCTGCAAGACCAGCCCGATATTTTTTCTCAGTTCTTCCTGACTGTAGGCCCTAATATCCACACTATCCAAGAGAACTCGCCCTGACTGGAATTCATAAAAGCGCATAAGGACATTGATAATCGAAGATTTCCCAGAACCTGTATGACCCACAAAGGCAATGGTTTCACCCTTATTAACGGAGAAGGAAATGTCATCCAGAATCGGATGTTTGCCATCATATGAGAAGCACACATGTTCAAATCGAATATTGCCTTCTTGGATTTTGGCGTGCCCATCATTTTGAAGGGGCTCATAGGTCCTCTCATTAATCAAGGCAAAGACACGGCCCGCAGAAACCATGGACGTTTGAAGGGTTGAGAAGTTTTGCGTTACTTCAATCAAGGGGTCAAAAAGGCGGTTGATGTACTGGATAAAGGCATACATAGTCCCGGCAGTTATTCCCAGATAAAGCCCACGGTAACCAAAATAGGCCATCAAGACAGCGTATCCTAAGAGTTTCAGCAAACTCATGGCAGGGCGCAAAAAGAGGGCATCCAAGGCTACAGAACGGTTGGCATAGACCAAGTGTTCTTGGTTAATCTCATCAAATTCTGACTGTAGGCGCTTCTCTTGATTAAAGGCCTGAATAATCCTGATGCCCTCGATGTTTTCAGCCAGCTTGCTATTGATATCTGACAAGAGACTTCTAGTTTTCTCAATGATTTTCACTGATTTTTTCCGATAGAGATTGACCAAAAGGAAAATCAAGGGGAGAAAGAACAAGACTAATGCTGTCAAACGAAAATCCAACACCAACATGGTATAAAGAGTTGTCAGAAAGATGAAAACTGCTGAAATAAAGCTAGATAAAATCCCCGAAAACATATCACTGATAGTCTCGGTGTCATTTGTCAAACGCGAGACGATGGAGCCTGCTGGCGTCTTGTCAAAGTAAGACATGCCCAGCTTCTCCATATTGGAAAAGGCATCGCGACGAATATCCCTAACGATGCTGTAGGATACCCGCGCAAAGAGAAGATTACCGACATACTGAACTACAGTTTGTAGAATATAAAGGCCATAGTAGGCCAGCAAAACGGTAATGGCCAGTTGGTTAAGATTACTCAGATACTGGTCGATAAAGTGGGAAGCCACAAGGGGAATGACACTTTTAATGACCGTCGTCGCTAGGAGAAAACTGAGTGCCAAAAAGGTCAGGAGTCCATAAGGCTTGAGATAGGACATCAAGCGCTTCAATACAGTCCATTGTTCTTTCTTATTCTGCATCTTCTTCTCCCTTCATTTCCAGCTGCTGAGACTGGTAGGTTTGGGCATACCAGCCATCCAAAGCTAGCAAGTCTTCGTGCCTGCCTCGTTCGATAATCTGTCCATTTTGCAGGACTAAAATCAAATCTGCATGGACAACCGCACTCAGGCGATGAGCCGTAATAATGGTTGTTTTGTCCTTACGCGTTTCCTTGAGGTTGTCGATAATGGCATACTCTGTCTTGGCATCCACGGCTGATAAGGAATCATCCAAAATCAAGATATCAGGGTCTAAAATCATCGCCCGACTCATGGCCAGACGCTGCTTTTGACCTCCAGAAAGACTGACTCCTTTTTCACCAATCAGCGTATCAAATCCTCGAGGCATGGCTACAATGTCTTGGTAAACTTGGGCTAGCTTAGTCGCTTCCTCGAC